>JBOHBY010000589.1:0-3267 GCA_050698635.1 Spirillospora sp. | reverse complement strand
TTGCAGGCCTCTTCCATGTCCGCTCCGCCGGCCGCGACCGTCCAGGCCACGACATGTCCTTCGATTTCGCGTGTTTCCACCGTAGTGACCGTGCCTTCGGCGGCGATGAGGAGCCGTTCGGTGTCGGCGACGGTCACGACCAGTTCCGCTGGACGTTCGCGTCCGGTTCTCATCGACCGCAGTACCGCCTCCTTGGCCGCGCGGACGCGTGCGTCCTGTTCGTTCTGCGCGAGACCGATGCCGGCTGGTTCGCAGCCCGGTCTGACCAGTGCCACGCCAAGTTCGTCGTTGGCGGTGATGGAGATGCTGAGTGGTTCGTCGAAGGGGCCCGTGACAATCGGCCCGTCGTGGACGGTGAGTTCCGCTGGGAAGAGGGGGCCGTGGCCGTTGCGCCAGAGGTGGTCGCGGACGGCGTCTTTCGCCGCGATGCGTCCGAGCAGCCAAGGGCCCTGCTCGAACGGCGGGAGGGCTTCGTATTCGGCGCGTTCCCTGGCGCAGAGGTATTGGCGCATGAGGAGGTCGCGTGAGGCGGTGCCGTCCCAGCGTTTGCGGGCCAGGCACCAGCCGCCCGGCTGCGGTTCCCCCGTTCCGGACACTTCGGCGGTGAATCGCATCCGCCAGAGGGCTTCGTCTGTGTAGAAGCGGTGCGTCGTCCATCCGCCGATGCGCGCCCAGACCGTTCCGTTCTCACGGACCATTTCGGCCGAGCAGCGCATGGTCGTGTCGGTCAGGGACTGGTTCCAGACGGTCGTCGCCAGCTGTTCGCCTTCGGACGGTGGGTCGCCGTACAGCGAGACCCGTTCGATCCCTACTGGGAACACGGTTTGGTTGGTGTCGCCGTAGACCTGGATCCAGTGGCCGCAGAGTTGTCCTGCGCTGTCCAGGATCGCGCCTGGCGTGGGCAAGGCGGTCAGGACGGCGCGCACACCGTCCTCTGCGAGCGCCGTGATTTCCGTGATGCCGCGGAAGAGCGGGCCGTGGAACATCCAGCGTTCCTCGTACAGCCGCTCGGCGGTGACGATGGGCGGCCCTTCGATGGTGAGCGGCGTGGCGTCCGGCGCGGGCGGTGGCGGGTAGTGGTCGGCGAGCAGGACGGTCCCGTCCGCGTGGCCCTGGACGACGACCTTCACCTTGCGCGGACGGTCGCGCTCCTCGATGAGGTAGGCGTGGATCTCGGCGGTGGTCGGCGGGGCGGCGACGATCCAGCGGACGGCGCGGACGTTCTCGAACCCGACGACCACCAGCCCGGGCAGGAGTTCGCGGGCCGTTTCGGCCATCACCTCAAGCAGGGTGGCCAGGGGGACGATCGGGAACCGGTCCGACACGTCGTGCCAGCCCGGGGCCTGCGGGAACACGCAGTGGTCGCTCAGGTAGGGCATCGCGTCCAGCGAGAAAACACGGGAAACGGCCAGCTCCGCCGCCACGGGCGAACCCTCCGCGGCCGGAACCGTGTCGGGGGGCGGGGGCTCGGACATTTCGCTCTGGGGCGGTGGGTCCTCGAACTGCGCCGCGGGTGCGGGGGCGGTGCCGAGGGCCTCCACGACGGTCTGCGCGCCGGTCGCCGCGTCGTTGAGGAGCGCCTCCAGTTCGGCGAGGACGGGGTCGTCCGCCGGAAGCGACGGGACCCCGGCCGCGAGGCGGATGGGCGGGACGGCGCCGTCCAGCCTGACCAGCGGTGTCCCGAGGTCGAGCGGCATGCCCGTGGCGGGCGGCGGGGGCGATGGGGACGCCCCGTACCCTTCGGCCCACAGCGCGGCGGTGACGCGGCGGAGCTGGGCCATCCCGTCGCGTTTCGGGGTGTTCACGGCCATGGCGAGGTGCTCGCGGTCGCCGAGCCCGTCGGTGACGAACCCCGTGAGGCTTCCCGGCCCGACCTGCACGAACACCCGCACATGGGCGGTGCCGTACAGCTCGCCGATCAGGTCGTTGAACCGGACGGGTTCGAGCAGGTGCCGGACGATGAGTTCGCGCACGTCATCGTCCGCCGACGGATACGGCGCGACCGTCGTCGCCGACCACAGCGGCACCCGGGACTCGCGGATCGGCAGGGCCTCGAACAGGTGTTGCACCTGTTTCTCGTAGGCCCGCGCCAGCGGCGTGTGGAAACCGGACCTGAACGGCAGCTCCCGCCCGAGGACGCCCTCGGACGCGAGCCTCCCGAGGATCTCCCGCACCTCGTCCGCCGGGCCGCAGATCACCGACTGGTGTGGGCAGTTGTCGTGGCTGACGAAAACACCGGACCGTCCGGCGACGGCGTCCGCGGCCTGGGCGGCGCCGCAGCCGAGCGCCCCGTACACGGCGTCGGGGACGTCGAGGGCCTCGCCGTCGAGCGCCTGGATGAACGCCTGGACCGCGTCGGCGTCGTACCTGCCGGTGGCGATCATCGCCGTCCATTCGCCGAGGCTGTGACCTGCGGCGACGTCCGGTTCGACGCCGAGTTCGGCGAGCGCGGCGGCGAGCAGGCGGCCGACGCCGATCACGTCGGCGGCATGGCCGAGCAGGTCCCGGCGGCCGGTGAGCGCGGGGCGCGGCAGGCCGAAGTGGTCGGCGACGTCGTCGACACGGGGGTCGAAGGCGGGCTCGAAACCGGGGAACAGGAACGCCAGCCGTCCGCCTTCGGCGAGCAGCGGGCGGGGTGTGAACCACACGTCGCTGCGGCCCCGCCACGCGGTTCCGCGCTGGACGACCGCGCGCGCGAGGTCGAGCCTGCGGGAGGTGGGGGCGACGATGGCGAGACGGCACGGGAGGTCGGGGGCGTCTTCGTCCGCGGCCTGCGCCAGAAGGGTTTCATCGGGCACGGCCAGGGCGGCGGCCAGTTCTTCGGGTGTGGACGCGGCGAGTCTTAGGACGCGTTCGTCCGACTGTGGCGTGTCGAGTATCCGGCGCCGTGGCCGCCGGACACCGCTCGACGGCGGCTCCTCCAAGATCACGTGCGCGTTCGCACCGCCGAACCCGAACGCGTTGACCACCGCCCGGCGCGGGCCGCCGGTCCGCTCCCACTCGGCGGCCTGCCGGACGAGTCGCAGCCTCCCGTTCTCCAGCGCGGGGTGCGGGTCGTCCACGTGCAGCGTCGGCGGCAGGACGCCGTCGCGCAGCGCGCACGCGGCCTTGATCAGCCCGGCGATCCCGGCGGCGGGCATCGCGTGCCCGATCATCGACTTGACGGTGCCGAGCCCGATCGGCGGGCCGTCCGTGCCGAAGACGCGGCGCAGCGTCGCCAGTTCGGCCTCGTCGCCCGCCGGGGTCGCGGTGCCGTGCGCCTCGACG
>JBOHBY010000588.1:0-1555 GCA_050698635.1 Spirillospora sp. | reverse complement strand
GTCGGCGCCCGCCAGCGCTCGCGCCGGCTGGGTGGTGACGACGCCCACGCACGTCATCCCGGCGGACTTGACGGCCGCGACGCCCGCCGGGGTGTCCTCGAACCCGACGGCCTCCGCCGCCGGGACGTCCAGTGCCCGCGCCGCCGCCAGGTAGCCCTCCGGGTGGGGCTTGCCGGTGCCGACGTCCCCGGCGGTCACGACGATGTCGAGCAGGCCGCGGACGCCGAGGACGTCCAGCAGGCCCTCGGCGTACGAGCGTTCCGCCGACGTCACCACCGCCAGCGGGACGCCGCTGCCCGCCAGCGTCCGGACGAGCCCGACCGCGCCGGGCACTGGCGCGACCGCCGGCATCCCCGGCAGATGCTGGTAGGAGACGACCTCCTCGAACAACTCCTCGACCGTCCGGCCGGGGAACAGGTGCGCCAGGCCGCCGAGCACCTCAAGGCCGCGGCGGCCCGCGAACGAGGCGATCAGCGCGTCGTCGTAGGCGACGCCGTGGACGTCGAACAGCCGCGACCACTGGGCCCGGCTGCGCGGCTCGGTGTCGATGAGGGTGCCGTCGAGGTCGAACACCGCGGCGCCAAGACCGATCACCGCCATCCGATCAGCTCCATGTGAAAAGCTCGTCCCCCTTGGCCACCTCGCCCGTCTCCAGCACGTCGGTGAGGGCGTCGGCGCCCGCGTCCAGCGCGACGATCGCGCAGACGGGCGAGCGCCCGCCCGCCTCGATGAGCGCCGGGTCCCAGGCCACGACCGGCTGGCCGGAGGTGACCTGGTCGCCTTCGGCGGCGAGGAGCTCGAACCCCTGCCCCTTCAGCTTGACGGTGTCGATCCCGAGGTGGACGAGGACGCCGTGGCCCTCGGTGTCCACCACGACGTAGGCGTGCGGATGCAGTTTGACGATCTTTCCGGAGACGGGCGCGAGGGCGTGGCCGGGGCCGCGCTCGGGGTCGACCGCCGTGCCCGGGCCCACCATGGCCTGGGCGAACACCGGGTCGGGCACGCCGGCGAGGCCGATCACCCGGCCGGAGACCGGGGAGAGTACTCGGGTCATCAGCGGGGGCTCCTTCACACTGGTCGGGGGGTGGGTCAGTCGAGGACGTCCTCGATGTCGCTGGCGAGGGTGTCGGCCTCGGTGCCCACGACGACCTGCACGACGGTGCCGCTGCGCATGACGCCGAAGGCGCCCGCTCTCTTCAGCGCGGCCTCGTCGACCTTGCCGCCGTCCTTGACCTCGGTGCGCAGCCGGGTCGCGCAGGGCTCGATCTCGATGATGTTGTCGGCGCCGCCCAGTCCGGCGACGATGGCCTCGGCCTTGTCCATGTTCTTCTCCTCGTAAGGATCGGCCCGCTCTCTGACGGCCTTTGTCGGGGGTTTCTCAGTCCGTTTGGGTGACCTTGTTCAGGCCACGAGGCACGTCCGGGTCGATGCCGAGCCGGCGGGCCAGGTTCTCGACCAGGAGCTGGCCGGGAACGATCAGCGCGAGCGGGGCCGTCCACTCGGGCAGCGCGGGGCCCGGCAGCGTCGCCGAGCAGGCCGCCGCGAGGTCGTCTCC
>JBOHBY010000587.1:0-2363 GCA_050698635.1 Spirillospora sp. | reverse complement strand
GAACTCGCCCGTGCCGTCCACCGCGATCCTGACGATCATGACGGTGCCGAGTAGCGCGGTCAGCCCGGCGAGCAGGACGATCCGGCGGCGGCTCGGCAGCGGCTCGGGCGTGTCGAGCCGCTGCTCCTTGCCCGCCGTCCCGTCGTCCGCACCCGGGTCGCTTTCGCGGGGCATAGGCGAGGACGGTTCGTGCGCCGCCGCGAGCAGGGCGGCCTCCTGGTCTAGCAGTCGTTTCTCCGCTGCATGGTCGCGCGGCAGAGGGCCGCCCCCAGGGACGTCGTCGTCCGGCCCTGCGACGCGCAGGGCCTCGTCCAACGCAGGATCGAGCAGATCGGACGCCTCACCGTCCAGCACGTGCATAGGGATGCCCAGGCGCCTCGCCGTCACGAACATGGTGAGCGGCTCCAGGCCCATCGAGGTCATCCCGCCGACCGCCGTACGTCCGAAACGATGGAACACGGTCAGCACGCCGTCACCGGTCGTGATGGCGAGCCCGTCGATCCGGGACCGCTCGTAGGAGACCATGGTCAGCCCGCCGGGGCCGATCCGCTCCAGACCGTCCGCGGACAGCCGCCAGTAGGGCCGCGGACGGCGCCGCCGCGCCTCCGGGGCCGCGCCGAGCAGCCACGGGATCGCGGCGACGACTCCGATCAGCGCGGCCCACAGCCACACCGGACGGATCGGCAGCAGCGCCAGCGCCACCGCGAGCAGGGCGAACGGGCCGGCGGCGACGGGACGCCACCGGCCGCCGGGCCCCGCCAGACCCACCAGCTCATGCTCCACAGTCCGCATCCTCACACGGGTCCCCGCGGGCCCGTCGCCTCCTTCCACGATCTCTCGCCGTCCGGAACCGACTTCCATCGTGCCGGTCAGGTCGGCCTTTCCGCGCCGCCGCGCCGCCGCGCGCCGCCGCGCGCCGCCGCCGTCCGTCGCCCTATGACCGTCCTATGACCGTCCTCCGCGCCTGCGCAGCAGCCCGTAGCCGACGGCCGCGGCGATGGCGAGCGCGAGGAACAGGCCCATCCTGGTGTTCCTGGTGTCCCTCTCGGCGCCGCCCGACGCCTCCCCGCCCTTAGACCCGTTCTTGCCAGACTTGGACGGACGCGCCTTGTCGGGCAACGGAATCCGGTACACCGGCTGGTTCTTGCCCTCGGAGCCCATCAGCAGGGACATGCCGTCGGCCGTGTAGGTCAGCGACTCGCCCTGCGACTGCAACGGCACGTCGACCGACCCCATGGACTTGCCGGGCCGGCCGTCCGCGCCCACCGAGTAGAGGCGCGCACCGAAGTAGGACCGGACGACGCAGGTGCGCCCGTCGGGGGAGAACGCGCCGTCGGTCGCCATCGCCGGTGCGTCCGCGACCTTGCGCATCACGTTGTATCCGCTGGTACGGAGCTTGGCGGGGGCCTCGTACACCCGGCCGCCGAACAACTTGCTGGCGATGTAGAGCCGGTTCGTCCGCGGATTGATCATGAGGGTCTCGGCGTTGCGCGGGCCGTCGGAGTACTTGATCCTGAACGCGGTCGCGCGGAGCGTCTGGCTCCTGAGCTCGGCCGGCTCGGGGATCCGGTACACCGTCACGTACGGCCACGCGCCGCCGAGATTGTCGCCGATGTCGCCCACGAAGATCGCCGGGCGGCCGCGTCCGTCCTTCCCGAGCGCCATGCCCTCCCAGTCGCGGGCGCCCGCGCCGCTGAGCGTCAGCACGGCCTTGACCCGTCCGCGGCCGTCGAGCGCGTAGATCTTCGGGACGCCGCCCGAGTCGTTGTGCGTGTAGACGATGCCGGGATGCCGCGTGCTGGCCGCGAGCCCACTGGACTCGGTGATCCGCGGGTCCGCGATCGTGAACGCCACCTCGTCGCCCCGCGCCGAACCCGCCGCGGCGGCGGGGGCAGCGGGGGCGAGGACGCAACCGGACGCCCCCACCAGCACGAGCGCGGCACCGGCATGGACGACACGGCTCACCGACATGCCTTGATCATCCCCGTTCCGCGCCCCGTCGATCATACGACCCGCGTCAGTTCAGCAGCGCGCCGACGACCACGGCCAGCACGAGCGCGGTCAGCACGGTGGGAAGCAGCCAGCGGGGCGCGCGGTTCACGCTCCGAGCCTATTCGGCGCCATGAGCGACTCGAACCGTCCACCCCTGTTCGGCATCTCATCCTGCATGTGCGGATTGTTCGGGATGGTGCGCTCGCCGTTCGCCGACGACCCGGGGCCGGCCTCGGACGTGTTCGTCACGCTGGGCGCGCTCGCGGAGGAGCGCGGCACGGACTCGGCGGGGCTGGCGCTCCTCGGCGGCTGGCCCGGCCTGGGCGGTTGGACGGGGATCGACGGGTCGAAGGCGGCCGGGGGCGCCGCAC
>JBOHBY010000586.1:0-2128 GCA_050698635.1 Spirillospora sp. | reverse complement strand
AGGCCTACGGCGCCTTCGCCCGAGCCCTCGCGAGCCGTTACTCCGGGACGTTCCTGGGACTGCCACGGGTCAGGCACTTCGAGGCATGGAACGAGCCAAACCTTTGGGTTTTCCTGTGGCCGCAGTGGGAGGGACGGGTCGCGGTTGGGGCGCAGCGCTACCGCCGGCTCCTGAACGCCTTCGAGGAGGCAGTCCACGCGGTTCGCGCCGACAACGTGGTGATCGCCGGCGCGACCGCGCCCTACGGCGATGACCCGCCGAACGCGTTGCGGACGCGGCCGCTGCGGTTCCTGCGCCAGGTCCTGTGCTTAAAGAAGAAGAAGTCCGGCCGGCTCGCGAAAGCCGACTGTCGCCGCAAGGCCTCATTCGACGTCCTCTCGCACCACCCGATCAATCTCAACTTCGGTCCACGGCGGAGCGCGATCCATCCCGACGACGCCACGACCCCCGACCTGAAGCACGTCGGCAGGACGCTCCGGGCGGCGGAGCGGCTGGGGACGGTCGACCGCGGTCGCCACCGGCTGTGGGTCACAGAGATCTGGTGGGAGTCGAACCCGCCGGACCCGGTCAGCGGCGTGTCGCTTGCACGACAGGCCCGGAGGGTGCAGGAGTCGCTCTACGTACTCTGGAAGCAGGGTGCGCGGACGGTGATCAACTACGTCTTGCGGGACGGCCCGTTCGATCCCGACCATCCGACCAGGTCGATCGACTCGGGCCTCTACGCCCAGAATGGGAGCCCGAAGCCGGCGCTGACGGCGTTCACCTTTCCGTTCGTGGCCGAGCGCCGGACGGCGGACGCCGTGTTCGTGTGGGGGAGATCGCCCACGACCGGCCGGGTGGTGATCGAGCAGCGGCGCAGCCGGGGCTGGACCAAGGCCTGGTCGAAGAGGGTTCGGGCGGGAACGATCTTCACGAGCAGGCTGGAGCTCCGCGGTGCCGTCCGGCTACGGGCCAGCGTCGACGGGCGGCGAAGCCTCAACTGGAGCGTGCGATAGCCGCAGCCCGGCTTCGCGGCAAGAGCGAAGCCCGCCCCGTCCCGCGGCCGCGACGAGTTACCGAGCGCCGGGGCGCGTACGGCGGATGCGGATGGCGACCTCGAATGGGATTCCGGCTGGGCCGCCACGGCTGAGGACACCGATCCTCCACCTCCCCCGGCGGGGCGCGCGGACGCGACATTCGAGCCACCGGTGACGGCCGCGGTCCCTGCACCCGTAGAGCCCCTGGGTCGGCGGCTTGCGGCGCCGCACGTAGAGGCCGAGGTCGGCATCACCGGAGCTCGTCAGCTTGAGCGTCAGGTGCCGTGTGTAACGCCGCACGCGGAAGCCGGAGATCCACCATCCGCCGGGGTCGCCGCTGATGCCGTGCTTCAAGCGCCGGGAATCCCGAGCCCGCGGCGCCTCGAGTTCGGCCGCGGTGGGGGCCTGGGGCCCGCCGAGCGAGATGAAGCGATTCAGGGGCGAGCCGAGGTTCCAATGGCTCTCGAGGTACTCGCCCGGCTCCGGCGCGGTGTCGAAGTAGTCGTCGAAGTTGCAGTCGAAGCGGACGAGGGCGGCGCAGCGCGTCGCCGGGACGCCCTGATTTTGGTCGCCGCCGTCGGGCGAATAGCACATGACGTCCTCCTCCTCGTTGCAGTGCCCGCCGCTGCCGGTCGAGTTCGGCGTGCCGTACTGGACGGCGCCCATGGTGTGGCCGTTCTCGTGCATCGGGATCTCGCTGAACCAGCACGGCTGGTAGACGACGCCGTAGTCACCGCCGCTGTTGTTGACGTTGTCCTCGAGGAGACGCTCGTCCTTCGAGTAGGAGGCGATGCCGCAGCTCCCGCCCGCCGCACCGTCGTAGAAGATCGTGTAGTCGGCCTGCTCGGAGCCGTAGCCCGCGGCGCGGGCGGCGGAGACGATCTGCGAGAAGCTGGGCCCGGGGCTGGTGAACGACCCGACCGCGACTTGACCGTCGCCGTCGCAGAGCACCTTGTAGTCGGCGCCGGGGCCTCCGCTCGCGACCGACTCCGCGTTCAGGACCGCATTCATGCGACGAAGCTGAGCTTGAAGCTCGGCTCGCACGAGTTGGTAGCGATCGGGAGCCCCGGCCGGGCGGGCATAGAGGACGTGCTGGAAGAAGTCGCCGGCGC
>JBOHBY010000585.1:0-2230 GCA_050698635.1 Spirillospora sp. | reverse complement strand
ACGCCGGACCGTCGCGTCGCCGTGCCCGGCCGCCGCCACCCGGGCGAGGACGAGCGCCGCAGCCGCGCAGAACTCCATCTCAGCGTGGACGCTCGGCGCCCGGTCGAGCCACCCGAGATGCCGCTGGACGATCTCCAGCCCGCGCGCCTCGTTGCCCGTGATCGCGCAGAACTCCAGGTGCTCGGCGATGTCGCTCAGATCGGCGAGCCTGGTCCGGTGCACCCGGTACGCGCGGCGGTGCGCGTCGGCCGCCTGCTCGGGACGGCCCGTCCGCAGGTACACCGGCAGCATCGCCGACTGGATCGACTGCGGCTGCTCGTTGCAGGTCAGCGTCGCGCTCAGCACGGGCGCGGCGATCTCGAACGCCTCCTCGTGCCGTCCCGACTCGATCAGATGGCGGGCCATGCCGGTCGGGTCGCAGCCCTCGCAGTCCGACAGCTCGTCCCGTTCGGCCGCGCGCCATTTCGCGTACCACTCGTCCGCCGACCCGTCGCCGACGTGCCGCGCCACGACGTTCCGGTAGTGGTACACCGCCTGGAGGCTGTGACCGCCGGACTTGTAGCGGCGCTCCATGTCGTCCAGCACCGTGTACGTGCGGTCTAGCGGGATCTCCGGGAACAGGGTGAGCGAGCTGACGATCGCCTTCATCTGCCACAGCAGTCCGTGCGTCTCGTCGAACCGGGCGGGGTCGCGGTCGTGCTCGGACAGCGTCCGGCTGAACGTCGCGAACGCCTTCACGGGCTCACCGCCGTACCGGTAGGCGTCCGTCAGCCGGACCCGGACGTGGAACGCCAGCACGTCGTCGCCCACCGCCTCCGCGCGGCGCAGCGCGTCCTCGATCAGGACCGTCCTGGCCTCGCCGTAGGGCAGTTCCTGCGACCGCGCCATCAGTGCGTAGACGTCATCCGTGCTCACTGGGGGCCTCCGGGGAGTGGACGGCCCATTCCAGCAGGCCGATGAAGGAACGGTTCAGCACCGCCGTGTCGGCGGGCCGCAGCGGATGGTGGCCGAGCAGCAGCGCCTGCCCGTACAGCGCTTGGACGGCGAGTTCCACGGGCCCGCCGTCGCCGAGGGAGGTGACGCGGCGGGTCAGCGGGTTGCGGTGGTTGAGCACCAGCTGCGGGCGTTCGACCCCGGCCGTGGCGTTGACGGCGCCGAGGACGCCGGACCACAGCTCGTCCGCCTCCTCGCGCGCCCGCGCCAGTTCCTCGCGGAACTGCGCGTCGCGGCTGCTCAGATACAGCGCGGGCAGCGACGCCGGATCGAACTCGCGGACGACGACCTCGCAGCCGAGCCGCTCCACCGCCCGCTGCGCCGCCGCCAGGAACGGCCGCAGCCGCAGTTCCGCGGCCGGGTCGAGGACGCCGAACGTCGTCGTCAGTTCGGCCGGGTCGAGCCTGGTCAGGCGGATGTCGGGGTCCAGGGCCGGCAGCCGCTCGATGATCTCGATGTCGTGTACATAGCCGCCGTTGACGAGGCCGACGCCCTGCGCGCCCGCCACCGCCGACAGCCGCCGGAACTCGTCGACGCTCGCGCTGAACCGGCCGCCCGGATGCCGGCGGCGGAACTCGTGCAGCGTCATCGGCCCGGCGGACGTCTCGTACTCCAGCCACCGGTCCACGATCCGGAGCATCTCGTCGTCATGCAGCGCCATCGCCTTCACGCCGAGCTGGTGCAGCCGAAGGAACGCGCGCAGCCGCCCCGGGTCGGTCTCCGACAGCCGCACCAGCCACTGCCGCAGGACGTCGCCGAGCCCCTGCCGCGCCGAGTCGAGCAGCTCGTCCTCGTAGAGCGCCTCGCGGCTCGCGGTCGGGCGCAGCTCCCCCGCGTCGACCACGCAGCGGGCGAAGAACGCCCACTCGGGCAGGAGGCCCTCGATGTTCTCGGCCAGCAGCATCCGCTTCAGGTAGACGCGGTGCGCGGCGCGCGCGGCGGGCGACACCGGCTCCGGCAGAACGAACGCGACACCCGTCAGCCCGGCCTCGGGCACGTCCAGGTCGATGACGTCGAACGGTGTGAACCCGTAGAGCCCCTCGCAGTACCGCTCAAGCTCCCGCCTCCGTGACGCCGGGTCGGGGTACGCGACCTGCCAGGGCGGGCCTTCGCCGGTGACCGGCACGCCGTCCACGGTCAGCTCGACCGGGAGCAGCGACCCGTACGTGCGGGCGAGGTCGGCGACGACCGGGGGGCTCAGCAGCTCGGCCGAACCCGTCCGCGCCCGCAGCGACAC
>JBOHBY010000584.1:0-2889 GCA_050698635.1 Spirillospora sp. | reverse complement strand
GCGAGGGCCTCGGCGCGGGCTGTGGTGGCACTGCGGACGGTCGTGCCCCACGCGCTCGCCTCGATCAGCTCGACGTCGAACTCGGGCCGCCACGCGAGCGTCCATGTCTCGCGGAACGTGCCCTTGGAGCGTCCGGTCTCGGCCGGGACGCCCCAGTCGACGTCCAGGATGCGGAGCCGGTGCAGCAGCCTGCTTCGCTCAAGGTCGGTGGGTTTGCGCAGGTCGAGGTCCTGCTCCTTGTCGAGCGCGGACGGCCTGAGCCGCAGCCGCCGCTGCTCGGCCTGAAGATCGCGCTGGAGCGGGACCATCGGCGTCCGCTCCGGGACGGCGCCGAGCCGCTCGCCGACCACCAGCCGCTTCTGGATCAGCTCGACCGGCAGGTCGGCGCCCTCGCACAGCACCGCCCGTGTCGCCTCGGTCACCTCGTCCAGCCCGGCGAGGGGACGGCCGCGCAGCGCGGCGAGCGCCTCGGCCAGCCGCACCGCCTCGATCACGTGCGCGGACGAGACGTGCAGGTCCTCGTCGCGCAGGACGCGGGCGGCGATCGTCAGCCACCGCTCGATCGGACGGTCCCGCGCCGTGAACAGATGGTGGTACCAGCCCGGCGATCGGACACCCGCGCCATACCCCGAGTGGCCCGCGAGCCGCCCGTGCGTCCACGGCACCCACGTCACCGCGACCTTGGCCTTCGGCAGGCCGCGCAGCGTCCGGTCGTCCTGCGCCGCCGGGACCTTCGCTTGCAAAGCCGGGACATGCCACGCGCCGCACACCACCGCGACGCGCTCGTGGCCCTCCTTGAGGGTGCGGCGCAGCGTCCGCCGCATGTGGGCCTCGCGCTGCTCCTCGCGCAGCAGATGCCCGCGCGGAAGGCCCGCCGACGCCGTCCCCGCAGGCAGCGCGGCCAGCTGTTCGCGCAGCTCCGCCATGGCCTCGGCGATGGCGGGGAACGGCGCGGGGCCGGTGCCGCGGTGCTCGACGACGTCGTCCCACCAGCGTTCGGCGTCGTCGTATCCGGCCGCCTTGGCGAGCCACCCCAGCGGGTCGAGCCGGATGCCCTCCTCCGCCGCCTCCTCCTCGCTCTCCTCGGCCTTCTCTTCCTGTTCCTCGTCGGACGGTGTGAGCTGGTACGCCGCCGGAAGATCGCAGAACCGGACGGGCACGTCCGCGCCGAGCGCGTACCGGATCGCCTGCCACTCCGGGCTGAACTCGGCGAACGGCCAAAACGCCGCCTTCCGGTCGCGGACACCACCGTCACCGCCGCCCTCCCCGGACGCCGGGCCGGAGCCGGACGCCGAGCCCGACGCGGGGGAGTAGGCGAGGAGTGCGACAGGCGGCACCATGCCGGGGTCGCCCGCCAGCTCCACGATCGGGTCGGCCTCGGGCGGGCCCTCGATCAGCACCGCGTCCGGCTTGAACTCCTCCAGGGCGCCGCGCAGCGCCCGCGCCGAGCCGGGCCCGTGGTGCCGGATCCCGTAGACCTCGACGTGGCTCAAGACACCTCCCGGCAGGCGCGGTAGAAGTCCCGCCACTCCGGACGGTCCCGCACGACGGCCTCCAGGTACTCCTGCCACACCACCCGGTCCGACACCGGGTCCTGGACGACGGCGCCGACGATCCCGCCCGCGACGTCGGCGGCGCGCAGCACGCCGTCGCCGAAGTGCGCCGCCAGCGCCAGCCCGCTGGTGATCACCGAGATGGCCTCGGCGGTGCTGAGCGTCCCGCTGGGCGACTTGAGCTTGGTCCGCCCGTCGCTCGTCATCCCGGACCGCAGCTCCCGGAACACGGTGACGACGCGGCGGATCTCCTCCAGCCCCGCCGGGGCCTCCGGCAGTTCGAGCCCGGCGCCGATCCGGTCGACGCGGCGGGCCACGATGTCGACCTCGTCCTCGACGGACTCGGGCAGCGGCAGCACGACCGTGTTGAACCGGCGGCGCAGCGCGCTGGACAGCTCGTTCACGCCCCGGTCGCGGTCGTTGGCGGTCGCGATGACCGTGAAGCCCTTGCGCGCCTGGACCTCGGTGTTCAGCTCGGGGACGGGCAGCGTCTTCTCCGACAGGACGGTGATCAGGCTGTCCTGGACGTCGGACGGCATCCGGGTCAGCTCCTCGACCCGCACGACCATGCCGCGCCGCATCGCCCGCATCACCGGGCTCTCCACCAGCGCCTTCTCCGACGGTCCCTCGGCGAGCAGCCGCGCGTAGTTCCACCCGTACCGGACGGCCTCCTCCGCCGTGCCCGCCGTCCCCTGGACGAGCAGCGTCGAGTCGCCGCTGACGGCGGCCGACAGGTGCTCCGACACCCACGTCTTCGCCGTCCCCGGCACGCCGAGCAGCAGCAGCGCCCGGTCGGTCGCGAGCGTCGCGACCGCGACCTCCATCAGCCGGCGCGGCCCCACGTACTTCGGGGTGATCGACGTGCCGTCGGGCAGGTCGCCGCCGAGCAGGTACGTGGTGACGGCCCACGGCGACAGCTTCCAGCCGGGCGGGCGGGTCCGGTCGTCGTGCTCGGCCAGCCGCGCCAGCTCCCCGGCGTGCTCCTGCTCGGCATGCGGCCGCAGAACGGCGCCCGTCTCTCTGGAGGGACGACCCCCCAGACCCCCCGGCAAATCCTCTTGGGTCACTTCTTGAGCTCCTTCAACATCTCGTCACGGAAACGCAGAGTCGTGATCAGTTCGGTCACGGCCTGCGGCAGCACAGGTTCCAGGCTCTCCAGGCGGGACGCGGCGGACGGGTCGAGTCGCAGGTCGGCGAGCCGGCACAGCTGCGCGACCAGGTGCTCGTCGCGCCGGGTGGGCCGGTCGAGCGGGGCGGCGGCGAGCGTCGCGACGACCGCGGTTGCGAGCGCGCCCGTCCACGGCCCGGGGACGCGTTCCAGCACCCGCAGCAGGTC
>JBOHBY010000583.1:0-10151 GCA_050698635.1 Spirillospora sp. | reverse complement strand
GCGCCGCACCGGCGACACGGCGGGCCGCCGTCCGCAGCGCCTCCGTCAGCTCGGCCCGGCGCGCGGCGCGCTCGTCCAGGGGCAGGGACAGCACGTACGAGGCGAGCCTGGTCAGCGGCATCTCCCGCAGGTCGGCGCGGACGGCCTCCACCTTCGCGGCGACGCCCTGCGCGCGCAGCCGCTCCAGCCGCGTCATCCGGGGCTCGATGCGCTCAAGAAAGGTCTCCCGCGGAATACCGTGCGCCGCCGCGAAACCCTCCGCCACCGTGTAGGGCAGTTCATAAATGGCCGCTTGCACGTAGTGCGCCCGCCGCCACTGCTCGAATATCGGCGTCTTGTACGCCTTCACCGTGAACGGCGCGAACAGGAAGTCGCGCTGCTCCCCGCGAAGCCGCAGATGCGCGTGGCGCGCCGCGACCTTCACGAGCGCGCGGTACTTGACCGAGTCGAACGCCGGGTCGCGCCGAGCGGCCATCCAGTCGCGGATGACGGCGCGCGTCCGCCGGTTGTTCACCCCGAGCCGCCGCAGTTCCCGGAAGACCCGGTAGACCCGCTGCGGCGGCATCGACTCCAGCCGCCGCGCGATCAGCCGTCCTTCGAACCTGCGCTGTTTGACATCGACGTCACCGCCCCGTACCAGCAGGTTCAGGACGATGATCGCCGCGTTGTGGTCGTTGATGTCGAGCGCGAGCACCGCGGCGTACATCTCCCGGTAGTTCGCCAGCATGTACTCGTGCAGGAATTCGAGGCTGAGCCGCTGCTCCCCGGAATGGTGGTGGAACTCCCGCTGCGCGGTCGAGGTGACGGCCGCGTTGACGAACATCAGCACGTCCTCGCACGCGACCAGGTCCGCGAAAGTCTCGCTCATCGTTTCCATGGAGGGTCGGGGGGACGAGGGTGCCGGCCGGGGAAGGAGGGCGCGAACTGCGAAGCATCGCTTCCAAGGCGGGTTCCGGAAGTCACACCGAAGTCCCGCGGCCGGCCCCAGAACCGTAACACCGGGCTGTTCCCGCGGGCCCCCGAATATTCGCGCGCGCCCAGGCACGGGAACATGGGAACCTCGGCCTGTGTGGGAAAAGGTGATGTCCGGCATGTCCGGAGCGATCGTCAGCAGGCGGGACGGCGTCTACCGCAAGGAGTCCGACGACCCGTCGATCGATCTGGCGGGGGAGGGCGAACGGCTCGCCTGGCTTCGCGAACAGGGCCTTCCGGCGGCCGAGGTACTCGAGTGCCGCCCCGGCCTGCTCGTCACCAGGCAGGTACCGGGACGATCCTGGGCCGACCCGTGGCCACAAGAGTCACTCCCCCGCATCATCGACGCGCTGGCCGACCTGACCCGGGCGCTGCACGCCCTCCCGGTCGCCGGCTGCCCCTTCGACCGGCGCCTCGCGGTGACGATCCCCGAGGCGCTGTCGGCCGACGTCGACCTCGACGACCTGGACGAGGACCGCCACGGCTGGACCCGCGACGACCTCGTCAAAGAACTCCTCACGACCCGCCCGCCCGACGAGGACCTGGCCGTCTGCCACGGCGACCTCTGCGCGCCGAACGTGCTCTTCGACCCCGGCACCCGCGAGGTCACCGGGATGATCGACACACCCCGGCTCGGTGTGGCCGACCGCTGGACCGACCTCGCGATCGCGACCCGCTCGATGACCGGCGAGCTCAACCCGCAGTACGGCCCCTGGGCCGCCGACCGCTTCCTGGAGAGCTACGGCGTCGCGCCCGACCCCGCCAAGCTGACCTTCTACCGGCTGCTCGACGAGTTCTTCTGAGCCAGGTCGGCCGCCGCCGGGTCGATGATCCAGTGGTTCGCGCGGACGATCCGTCCGGCGAACACGACGTCCTGCTCGGCGAGGAAGGTGAAGCCGAGCGATCGGCAGATCCCGTTGGACGGCGCGTTCGTCGTCGCCGGAAACGCGTGGACGAGCCCCCACCCGCCCTCGTCGCGCGCCCGTTCGAGCAGCATCCGGACGGCGCACTTGCCCACGCCCCGCCCCTGGAACTCCGGCATGACCATCCAGCCGATCTCGGAGAACACCGCGCCGTCGATCTCGTGGTGCCAGAGCGTCACCGTCCCGGCCACGACACCGTCCGGTCCCCCACCGGGAACGATCATCTTGATCAGGGCCGTGCCGGCCGCCGCGTCCTCGACGTCGCGGCGCACCTTCTCCTCGATGCCCGCGCGCGGCAGCGGCCCGCCGAGCTCGGCCATCATGACGGGATCGCAGCGGATCCTGACGTAGGCACCGACGTCCCCGAGCTCGACGTCGCGCAGCCGCACCTCCGGATCCACGGCTGCAATTCTCTCAAACGAAAGCCCGCTGCCACCCTAGATTCGCCCCATGACGAGCTGGCGCATCGAAGGACTCTTCCTCCCCGAAGGGCGACCGGGAGCAGGCGGCATCGACGACCAGGGTCACTGGCTACCCGCCCCGCCGGACGGAGGCGAGCCGATCCCCGGCCGCTTCGTCCTCCCCGGACTCGTCGACGCCCACAGTCACCTCACCATCGGCGACGGCGGCGCGGACGGTTGGCCGCGCCCCCTGACCTTCGACGAGGCACGGGCGAATCTCACAAGGGCGCATGAAACAGGCGTCACCGTCATCCGGGATCTGGGCAGCCCCGACAGCATGGCCTTACGGCTGCTCGAAGAGCCGGACAGCGCGGGCCTGATCGTCTGCGGCCGGTTCCTCGCCCCTCAGAACCGGTACTTCCCCGCCCTGCACACGCCCGTCTCCCCCGAAACCCTGGTCGAGTCCGCGCGGGCGGAGATCAGGGCCGGGGCGCGCTGGGTGAAACTCATCGGCGACTTCCCGCTGGTCGGACGCGGTTCGATGCGCCCCGCCGACGCGGTCCCGACCTATTCCGTCGAGGACGTCCGCCGGCTGGTGGAGGACGTCCACCGGGCGGGCGCCAGGGTCGCCGCGCACACCACCACGGCGTTCGCCGGGGACCTGGTACGCGCGGGCGTCGACTCGGTCGAGCACGGCGACGGCATGAGCGAGGCGGACGTGGCGGCTCTGGCCAAGCGCGATGGCGCGTGGACGCCCACCCTGTGCGCGTCCATCGTGGAGAGGCCAGGCGAGGACCCCGACCGCCGCAGGCGCCGCATGGAGCGGCGGGAACGGATAGGGCATCTGCTGCGGCTGGCGCGTTCCCTGAACCTCACGATCCTGACCGGGACCGACGTGGTCGGCAGCATGGCCGGGGAGGTCGCGCTGCTCGTCGAGCTGGGGCTCACTCCCGAGGAGGCCCTGTCGGCGGCCAGCACGGCGGCGAGCGACTTCCTCGGTGTTCCGGGGCTGCGGCCCGGCCGACCCGCGAACCTGGTCAGCTACCACGGCGATCCACGGGACGACCCCGAGGTCCTGGCGCGTCCGGCGGCGGTGTTCGTGGCGGGGCGGCGCATCCCCGTGGTTTGAAGCCGGGTCGGTCAGGGACGGGCGTGTCGGTCAGGGACGGGCGCGTCGGTCAGGGACGGCGCGTCGGTCAGGGACGGTAGGTGCCGAAGTACCACTCGTTCCCGTCCAGGTCGCGGGCCGCGTAGTCGCGGGAGCCGTAGTCCTGGTCGGTGAGCTCGCGGAAGATCTCGGCACCGGCGGCCCTGGCGCGGTCGTGATGGGCGTCCGGGTCGTCGACGGCGACGTAGATCGCCGACTTGCCGGGTTCACCGTTCCCGAACATGAAAAGGCCGGTGTCGTACCTCATCTCGGCATGGACGACTTTCCCGGCGTCGTCCCTGTGGACGTTCACGGTCTCGAATCCGAACGCCTTCTCCAGCCATTCCATGGACGCGGCGGGGTCGGCGCAGTTGATCAGCGGGTAGAAGGTCCTGCGGATCTCCAAAGTCATGGTGTCCTCCCTGGTCGGTGCCTACATGCCCAGTCTGCGCGGAACGGATCCGCGTGTCTTGGACGAATGTCGCCCAGGCGCCCGGGCAGCGCCGTGATCTGCTGTTACCCTCCGGTAGTCGTCCGTTCCGGAAAGGGACCCGCACCGTGCAGCCTGAGGAGATCGACCGCGCGCTCGTGGACTTCGGCGTCCTCTCCGGCTGGATGGACGGCCAGGGCCTGCCGGCCGGTGCGTTCGAGGACGTCCGCCCACTGGCCGGGGGCACGCAGAACACGCTGATCCGGTTCCGCCGGGCGGGCCGCGACTACGTGCTCCGGCGCGGCCCGGCCCATCTGCGCGCCCGGACGAACGACGTCCTGCGCCGGGAGGCCCGCGTCCTGGCGGCGCTCGACGTGACCGGCGTTCCCGCCCCGCGCCTCATCGCCGCGTGCCAGGACGAGTCCGTCATGCACGGCGCCGTCTTCTACCTCATGACCCCGGTGGACGGGTTCAACGCCACCGTCACCCTGCCCGAGCCCCACGCGCGAGACGGATCCGTCCGGCACCAGATGGGGTTGAACGCCGCGCGCGCACTGTCGGCGCTAGGGGCGGTCGACCACAAGGCGGTCGGGCTGAGCGATTTCGGCAGACCGGCGGGATTCCTGGAGCGCCAGGTGAGCCGCTGGCTCTCAGAACTCGACTCCTACAGCAAACTCGACGGCTACCCCGGGCCCGACATCCCGGGTTTGGACGGCGTCGCCCGCTGGCTGGAGGAACGCCGCCCGGCCCGGTGGCGGCCCGGGATCATGCACGGCGACTACCACCTGGCCAACCTGATGTACTCCTTCGACGGCCCCGAGGTCGCCGCGATCGTCGACTGGGAGATGTGCACGATCGGCGACCCGCTGCTGGACCTCGGCTGGCTGCTGGCCACCTGGCCCGACCCCGCCGGGCAGAGCGCGGCGCTGGCAGGCCCTCTCGGCGAGGCGGGCGGCCTGCCCACACCAGACGAACTGGTCGCCGCCTACGCCGAACGCCCCGATGCCACCACGGGACGCGACCTGTCGTCCATCACGTGGTACGCGGTGCTGGCGTGTTTCAAGCTGGGCATCGTCCTGGAGGGCACGAACGCCCGCGCGCACGCGGGCAAGGCCCCCAGGGAGACGGGCGACCTGCTGCACTCGATCACCCTCAGCCTCTTCGCCCGCGCCCGGCGCCTCATCGACTCCTGACGCGCACGCCCCAACTCCCGACGCGCACGCCCCGACTTCCGGACGCGCACGCCCCGGACGGGACGCGGGTTGCAAAACCACGCTCCGCGACGCAGCCTGGAAAGTAACCGGCGGGAACGGGGCAGTCGGTGACGCCCTTGCGCCGCACGGACGGCGAATCGAGCCACTCGCCCCGTTCCGCCGGTCATCCCACCAGGTCCCGGGCCCGAAGCCCATGTCGGATTCCTGCCAGCGCAAACGCGGGCGCACGGGGCATGCTCACCTCATGGACAGGAAATTCCGCTTCGGCGTCGTCGGCGAGTCGATCCGCTCCGGCACCGAGCTGGCCGCCACGGCGCGGCGTGCCGAGGATCTCGGCTATGACGTGCTCGTCCTGCGCGACCACTTCGTCGCCGAGCCGTTCGGCGACCAGCTCGCGCCGATGGTGGCGCTGGCGTCCGCCGCGTCCGCCACGAGCACGCTGCGGCTGGGCACGATGGTCCTCGCCAACGACTACCGGCACCCGGTGCTGCTGGCCAAGGAGGCCGCGACCCTCGACCACCTGTCGGGCGGGCGGTTCGAGCTCGGCATCGGCGCGGGCTGGCTGCGCGAGGAGTACGAGGCCGCCGGGATGCCGTTCGACCAGGCCGGCGTGCGGGTCGGGCGGCTGGAGGAGTCGCTGCGGATCCTGCGCAGCCTTCTGGCCGGTCAGAAGACCGCGTTCGCCGGGGAGCACTACCGCGTCGAGGATCTGACCGTGTTCCCGCCGCCGGTCCGGCGGCCGCCGATCGTCGTCGGCGCCGGGAGCAGGCGCATGCTCGGCCTCGGCGGGCGCTACGCCGACACCGTCGGCGTCCTCCCCCGCGCCCTCCCCGACGGGACGATCTCCGACGAGATCACCGAGCGGCTCCCGGAGACCATCGCCCGCAAGGTCGCCTGGGTCCGGGAGGCGGCGCAGGCCGCGCACGGACGCGACGTCGAGCTGAGCATGATGGTCACGCCGACCTTCGGCCCCGATCCGCGGAGCGCCGCCGCGCGGATCGCCGTCCTGCGGGGCTGGGGCGCGTCGTCGACCGATCTCGTCCTCGACATGCCGTCGCAGCTCGTCGGCCCGCCCGAGCACATCGCCGAGCAGATGACCGCCCGCCGCGACCGGTACGGCTTCACCTACTACCAGGTGCCGGACGCGCTGATGGAGCAGTTCGCGCCCGTCATCCCGCTCCTCACCGGGTAGCGGAGCGAGACCGCCGCCCCGCCGGGGCGGAGCGGGGCGACGGACATGCGGCGAGCATGTGTCCGCCCGCCCGCCGCCACAAGGCCCGCGTTTCGGTGAGTGAAACCACGACATACCGGTCCGAATCGAAAGCCTCGGCCTCGCGGGCCCGTCCGGCCAGGCTCAGCCCTGGGCGACCGCTGGATAGGCGGGCCCAGAAGGAAACCCGGACCGTCAGGTCGTCTCGATACTCGGGACGGGTGCGCTATGTTCGGGCTCCAGGGGCCGTAGAGCGCCGCCGGGTACGGGGTTCCGGTGGCGTTCGCCGTGCAGGACGACGGCGCGTACCGGACGCCGGAACACGCTGGACCAGAACGGCGGCGCCTCGGCGGAACACGGAGGATACGTCGGCATGGATCTCGCTTCCGTCACCGGGCACGGGGAAGGCGCATTATGCCTTTGACCAGGCCGCCCGCCGGCTTTCCCGCCCTTGCCGAGAGCCGCGGTCAGGGTGACCATCGGCGCATGGATCCCCAGCCCGCGGGCGAGGAGCCGCCGAGGTCGGTGCTGGCGCGCGGCCTCAGCCTGCTGGACGCGTTCGGCTCCGCCGACACCGAGCTGAACCTGACCGAGCTGTCCGCCCGCACCGGGCTGCCGAAACCGACCGCGCACCGGCTGCTGGGCGAGCTGGTGCGGTGGGGCGGCGTCGAACGCACCGAGTCCGGTTACCGGCTGAGCATGCGGCTGTTCGTGCTGGGCCAGCGGGCTCCTCGGCCGCGCGGGCTACGCGAGGCCGCGCTCCCCTACCTGGAAGACCTGTACGAGGCCACGCACGAGAACATCCACCTCGCCGTCATGGACGGGACGGACACCCTGTTCCTGGAGAAGGTCAGCGGCCGCCGTTCCATGCCGATCGTGTCGCGGGTGGGCGGCCGGCTGCCCGCGTACTGCACGGCGACAGGGAAGCTGTTCCTCGCCTTCGGCCCGCCCGAGCGGCTGGAGAGCGTCCTGGACGCGGGCCTCGTCCGCTACACGCCGCACACGATCATCATGCCGGGCCTGCTGAAACGCGAACTGGCCCGAACCGCCAACCGGGGCTACGCCGTCAACCGGGAGGAGTCGGAGGCCGGGGTGTCCGCCGTGGCGGCGCCGATCCTCGACCTCCGGCGCCGTGTGATCGCCGCGATCTCCATCACCGGGAACGTGTGCCGGCTGGATCTGGACCGGCTGGCGCCGGCCGTCCGGACCGCCGCGCTGGCGCTGTCGAGGGAGCTCGCCCGGGAGCCGGCCGGTGACGTGAAAACGGGGATCCCCCGGTGATCTTCCGATACCGGGGAATCCCCGAATTTCCATGCACCGGCAGCCCTGCCGGGTCTGGAAGAGGCCGCGCCCGCCCTGTGAGCCATTTCACCGGCGGCTCGCACACGGCGGCTCGCGCGGTTCAGTGACGGATCGGGCGCGGCCTCACATCATGAGCCGAAAGGCCGGGGGGCGCCCTTCTTGCCGGCGCCGGAGCCCCACTTGAGGACTTCCCACTTGATGCCCTTCAGGTGACCCTCGCCACCACCGGCGTTGTACTTGCTCTTCGGCTTTCCACCGTCCAGCAGGTACCGGAAGGTGTAGGTGTCGAGGTCGAGCATGACGCCCTTGTGCGACGGCCTGCCCGGCCCGCGGTCGCCGACGAAACCGGTGAAGCTGCGGCCCTTGTAGCTGACCTTGACCTTGGTGTGCATCGGCCAGCTCGGGCTGGCGAACAGGCCCTTCTGCATCGGCTTGCCACCGGCGGGGGCGCCGGTGTCGCCGTTCACGCCGGACCCGTCGTCCCAGAAGTAGGACGCGGTCGTCTTGCCGCTCAGCAGGACGCCGGGGGCCTTCTTCGCGCGCTTGCGGTCGGACGCGGAGTCGCCCTTCGACCCGGACTTCTCCTTGCTCTTGTCCGAGTGCTTCTCGGAGGCCTTCTGCTGGCCGGTGGCCAGGGCCTCCTGCGACAGGTACTTCTTCTCGCTGGGAGCGGAGTCATCGCTGGCGGCGGCGACGCCGGCCACGAGCATGCCCGCGAGGGCGGTGCCGGTGACGCCGGTGAGGATGACGTTGATCGCTCGCTGCTGCATGAATTTCCTTCGTTCGGGGTACAGGGCTGCCGCTTCGCGCCGGACCGGCGCACGCCGGGATCCGGGCAGGGGGAAACGGCTCCGAGACTCAGGACTCGGGAGATGCCGCCGCGATGAACACCCGCTTGGAACGGTCCAAAGGCATGGCGGACCGCACCCGCGAGCAAGGGCGCACGACCGTCCTTGGGCGTGCGTGTGTCACGGGCTTCGATGAAGCGGGATAAATGCCGACCGGGGGCTCACGGGCCCCACACGGTGCACGGCCGGTGCATGGTACGGCCGCTGTTCGGCGATGAGGATCCCGCCTGGCGGGCGGGAAGCGACGGCTATGCGATTAGCCAGGCCAACGGTTCATTGACCCTGACCTGGGGTTGACTATATACGGCATTACCGTGCTTTCGCCAAACAGAGGATTTCTTTACCTTTGACAAGGTAGATCTTTTTATCGGGGCCACCCCGGAACGCCTTTCCCATAAGGCTTCCCGCCTCGTCGGGACGGCTCGTCCACCGGAAAAAGGATCTTTAACCTCGCTTGGAAACCCGCGGACGGTGCCGCGCCCTCGCCCCCAACGACCCGCCAGAGCAAGGAGACGCCGCGCCACACGGACGCTGAGCGACAACAAGATCACACGAGAACGCGGCTCACAGCCACCGCCCCAGAGACAACCGCCAACCCATGACGAACCAACGATGCAGCCGCCTCAAGGCCCCGGATTCACCCCGTGCAGCCCTGAACCTCCCGCAACAGCAACGCCCCCGGAAACCTGCCACCGAGCCAGCACCGACCTCCCTGCGGCTCTCGACAGCACCGGGCCTCTACGGCCTGGACGACACCAGGGCCCTGCGGCCGACAAACGCGGAAACCCGCGGCCAGTGCGCCACGCGGGCGCTCCCCGGGGATACGACAACCCCTACGGCAAGGCCGACAAGAGGTCCCCGTGGCAGGGCTCCATAGCCCTACTGCACTAGCGCGGCGGGTAAACCGGCGATGGCACGAGCGGCGTCGGGCCCGTCCCGGTGATGTACACCGAGGCCTCCGGCTGCGGAGGGACGAACGGTGACTCAGCGTACGTGGGCTGCCCGAACGGCGACTCCGCGTAGGCAGGCTGCCCGAACGGGGACACCGCCGCCACCACGGGTCCCTGCGCCGCGGGCACGGCCTGGGCCGCCGGTGGCGGGATGGCGGGCGGCACCTGGGTGCCGTCGGCCCGTCCAGGGTCCGCGGGCGGCGCGGCGTCCCGTCCGACGCGGCGCTCGGCCAGCAGGGCCATGAGCGCGCGCGCGGAGTCGGCGTCCATCCGGAGCAGGACGCTGGGCGTCCCGGTCGGGTCGACGAAGGGGGAGACAGAGGGTTCGGCCGGCAGCTGCGGTAGCGCCGCCCGCATCTCCTCGCGGAGATCCTGGGCAAGCCGCAGCGCCTGTCGGTCACTGTCGCTCAAGTGTGCGTTCATCGCGATCTCCGGGGAGTTCACGTGCGGGAGGTCCGGGCTCATCCTGCTAGGGATGGCGTGCAGGTGCAAGAGCTAATGCACGTGCATTTTCGCGAGATTCCTCCCGTAACCCGGGCGTCCCTCGATCGTTCACGATCACTCCATCCCACGCTTGCCTGGCGTCCAGAACGGTTTGACCAGCACAGATCCGCGCGGCCAGCCCCGTTCGCCCACCAGATGCGCACGGACGGCCTGCACGGTGCGTGCCTCTCCGGCTACATGGCGAATCCCGGCTCCGCCGGGAGTTCCAGACGGCGCACGGCGTCCACGAGCGGCACGGAGCGGGCGGCCG
>JBOHBY010000582.1:0-3262 GCA_050698635.1 Spirillospora sp. | reverse complement strand
GGGCACGGCGCGGGTTCCGCGGCGGTCGGTCACCCCCTCCGGTGCCGGGCTCCGGCCTTCTCGGGCTTGGCCATGCGCGCTCCCTCGCCCTGGTCCTGCTCCGGCCCTTCCACTTCGAGGGTCACGGGGCCGACCTTCTTCTTGCCGTGCACGACCTGCTTGATGTCACCGGTCTTCACAGGCTTGTTCCCGAGCTTCGGGGAGGCGTGCGGCGAGTCGATGATCTGGCTGAGGTTGAGATCGCCCGGACCCTCCTCGGAGACGTTGTGGACCTGCACGAGGGTGAGGTTGATGAGCGCGGGCGGCCCGGGGTCCGCGGACGCCGCGGGAACCGCGAGGAGGCTGACGCCGAACGCCAGCCCGATGACCGTCACCACCCGAGTGATACGTTTCATGCTATTTCTCTCCAATTTGGTGAATTGCTTTTCGAGTTCTGCGATCTTGATGAGGATATCCAGGCCGCGTGGACATCGCCGTCATCGTCTCCCCTTTTACCCGCGCCGTGTCGGGACGGCTTTGTGGGTGACGGTCCGTGCGTTCTGTGTGAGCGATCGAGACGGCTCGACATGGCCCCTCTCGTCGCGGGATGGGCGCGGAATACCCTCGGTTCGGAGAACCGATCCGCAATTGTGGCCCGGTATTCCGTTTCATGACGGCGAAGCGGGAATGGAAGTCTTGTTGGCAGTCGTCCGGCGGCGGCGGGCGCGCAGACCTGCGCGTCGGCTGAACCGGCCGGTGGAGCCTGGGAGTCCCGGCCCCCGAGGAGGGCGCCGAGCAGCCCCTTCCATTCACCGAGGATCCCGCCCCACGACAACCAGACGGTATCGGCGGCGGCGAGCTTGAACTCCGTCCCGAGACTCCAGGACCGGCGGGTTTGGAGCGTCTCGGTTTCCTGCTCGCCCGCATCCCCGTCCAGCTGGATCGGCTTGGACCGGAAACGAGTGCGATAATTCCCGGTCTTGGCGTCCATATATGCCTGGAGCCTGCCGTCCTGCGCCAGTGTGATCCCGAAGTCGGGCGGTTTGGCGGGTCCGATCCGGCCGCTCGTCGACGCGCGCCCCTCAAGGGACAGGCCGGAATCCGGCCGTCCCGTGATCGAGCCGGCGGAGAACGATCCGCCGACACCGACTCCGGTTTCGAAGGTGAGTCCGATGCCGTCCCGCGAGTACGAGCCCGTCAGGCCTCCGCCGATACCGCGATAAAAACTGATCTT
Source organism: Spirillospora sp. (assembly GCA_050698635.1). Taxonomy (GTDB): domain Bacteria; phylum Actinomycetota; class Actinomycetes; order Streptosporangiales; family Streptosporangiaceae; genus Spirillospora. The sequence goes on along the minus strand of JBOHBY010000582.1, from coordinate 2,049 downwards.
GATGACGGCTCCGTCGGCCCCGAGCATCGAGGAGGCGCGCGGCCAGGAGGCGCCACCCGGGTCGGAATGATCTTCCAGCTCCGCCCGGCCGCCGGTGGACGGGGAACTCTCCGATGCGTCCACCCGGCCACGAGCGGACGCCTGCGGACACCGGGCGGCTGCGGCGCAGCCGCAGCCACGAGCGGCCTGCGCTCCGGTCGCCGGGATGATCGCGGATGCGGCCAGGGCCACTGCGAACACAGTGATGACCCGGGCACGCTTGCTGCTCCCTGCACGTTTCATGTTGTTTCTCGGCCCATGGCCCCTGCGGCACCACCCCCGGGTCTCGGCGTGGCGGCATGTTCCCGACCGTGTTGATGTACACGGCCGGTCATGGTCAGGCGGGCATGACCGGTCTCCTCCCCCCAACTGAGGCACCCGCACAAAACACCGCTACGATAGCATAATGTAGTCATTTGCATACAATGAGTGACTATCGCTCAGGTCAATGCGGCATGACGGCAGGCGGACGCGGTCGTCGTGGGCGGCGTACGCTTGCCGCCTGATGGTCGCCGCGACCTTCCCGACGCCGACTTCGACGCACCTGTGAGCCGCACTTGCCTGATGTATACGAGTCATCGTCCGGTTCGGCCGGGGAGAGGACCGCTGGGCGTCTCCCCGGCCTGGTCCGGGAGTGGCGGCCTCGGGGGGCGCTCGAATTTCTCGGGGTGCTCTCGCCGCATCGGCGCGGGCGGCATGATCCGGCGTTCCGGGTCGAGCGGGACGGGTCGGTGTGGCGGGCGTCCTACACGCCGGACGGGCCGGGAACGTTGCGGCTGCGGTGGGGCGGGGGTGTTGTGGAGGCGACCGCCTGGGGCGACGGGGCGCAGTGGTTGATCGACGGGGTGCCCGAGCTACTCGGAGACGCCGATGAACCGGACGGGTTCGTCGCGCGGGACGACGTCGTCCGGGAGCAGCTGCGCAGGCGGCCGGGGCTGCGGATCGGGCGGACGCGCCGGGTCTTCGAGGCGCTCGTCCCGGCGGTGATGGAGCAGAAGGTCCTCGCCGAGGAGGCGTGGCGGGCCTGGGGATATCTGCTGCGCAGGTTCGGGGAGCCCGCGCCCGGCGCGCCGCACATGCGGGTTCCGCCGCCGCCCAGGGTGTGGGTCCGGATTCCCTCGTGGGAGTGGCACCGGTCCGGGCTGGAGGCCGTCCGGGCCAGGACGATCATCGGCGCGGCGCGCGTCGCCGGGCGGCTGGAGGAGGACGCCGCGGAGGCGCGGCTGCGGTCGCTGCCGGGCATCGGGGTCTGGACGGCCGCCGAGATCAGGCAGCGTGCCGTCGGCGATCCCGACGCCGTCTCCGTCGGCGACTACCATCTGCCCGGCCTGGTGGGCTGGGCGCTGGTGGGCCGCAAGGTCGACGACGCCGGGATGCTCGAACTGCTGGAGCCCTATGCCGGTCATCGGTACCGGGTCACCCGGCTGCTGGGATCGTCCGGGAGGCGTCCGCCGAGGCGTGGCCCCCGGCTGCCCGTCCGTGACTATCGGTCGTTCTGACCGGCTCCGGCGCCCGGCGGCGGCGCAGCCAGAAGTTGTTCGGGGTCCAGTCGAGGCCGTCGCGGCTGTTGGCGCCGAACAGGGGGCCGAGTACGGCGAGGGCGACGATGAGGGCGAGCACATACAACATGGTCTTCTTCTTCCTGTGGGATCGCAGTGTGGAGCGTTCCCGCGCGGGGCGATCGATCGGGGCGGGGTGTCCGTCTCTTTCGGTCGCACCATCAGTTTGACTCCGTCGAACGTTCAGGTCCAGCGACTGTTTCTGGAGGGATTGTGTAAGAATCGCTTCACTATGCTGGATCTTGGCAGGATGCGGGTGCTCCGCGAACTCAAGCTGCGCGGGACGCTCGCGGCCGTCGCCGACACGCTCGGATACACGCCGTCGGCGGTGTCGCAGCAGCTCGCCCAGCTGCAACGGGACGTCGGCGTCCCGGTGGTCGAGCGGGTGGGACGGCGGCTGCGGCTGACGGCGGCGGGCGAGGCGCTCGCCGAGCACGCGGACGTGCTGCTC
>JBOHBY010000581.1:0-3732 GCA_050698635.1 Spirillospora sp. | reverse complement strand
GTGTCGGTCCGCGCTGGGACTGGCCGAGGATACGCCGCGAGGACACCGCCAGCAGGACGTGGAGCAGGTGGGCGGGCCTGATGGTCCGGCGCCGCCGGCTCGCGGCGGGCGCGTCGATCGCGGTGCTGTTCGCGCTGGTCGGGGCGTTCTCCGGGATGCGGATCGGGGCGGCGTCCAGCGACTCGCTCGCCGAGAGCGGCCCCGCCTACGAGGCACTGGCCACGCTGGATCGCGGCGGCGTCACCACCGGGAACCTCACCCCGATCGAAGTTCTCACCTCCGCGGGCGAGGCCCGGTCGGTGGCTGCCGAGCTGGGCCGCGTGCCGGGGATCGAACGGGCGGTGGTCGCCTCCGGCCCGGCGAGCAACAGGTCCGGCAAGACGGTGGTGGTGCTGATACCGGACGAGGAGACGGTCAACTCCAAGACGATCGGCCCGGTCGAGGACGTCATCGCCCGTGCCGAGAACACCCCGGGCGTCCTGGGCGTCACCGGCACCGGGACGTTGCAGATCGACTTCCTCAACGCGGTCTACGGCAACTTCCCGCTGATGCTCGCGTTGATCGCGCTGCTCACGTACGTCCTGCTGGTGCGGGCCTTCCGGTCGTTGCTGCTGCCCCTGAAGGCGATCGTGTTCAACCTGCTGTCGATGGGCGCGACGTTCGGTCTCCTCACCCTGTTCTGGCAGTCGGGCATCGGATCGGAGGCCGTGTTCGGGATATCCGAGACCGGCGCGATCACGTTCTGGGTGCCGCTCACGGTGTTCGCGTTCCTCTACGGCCTGTCCATGGACTACGAGGTGTTCATCCTCGCCCGCATGCGCGAGGAATACGAAGCCTCAGGCTCGACGACGACCGCCGTCGTGCAGGGCATCGGACGCACCGGACGGCTGGTGACCAGCGCGGCGCTGATCTTGTTCCTGGCGTTCGCGGCGCTGGCGTCGAGCCCGGCCACCGACCTGAAGGTGATGGCGACCGGGCTCGGGTTCGGGATCTTGCTGGACGCCACGATCGTCCGGTCGATGCTGCTGCCGTCCCTGGTGTCGCTCATGGGCAGATGGAACTGGTACCTGCCCGGCGGGATCGCGAAGATCCTCCGGGTGGAGCCGTCCCAGCCGGCGACGGCACCGCCCGAACCCGACCTGGCCCGGACGCCCCTCACCTGAACCCACTCAGCCGGGGACGGGCCGGGGCGGCGACTCCACGCGCCGAAGGTCGCGGACGGGCCTGGCCAGCAGGAGGGCGATCGGTACGCACAGGGCGGCGACGGCCGAACCGTAAAGCAGATCGCGCGGGCTGACGACCTGCGAGACCGGGCCGACCAGCGCCTGGCCGAGCGCGGCCCCGCACACCGAACCGGAGATCTCGTACGCGGTCACCCGGTTGAGGACGTCGTAGGCGACATTCGTCTGGACGCTCGTCGACCACATCACCGACCAGAACGCGAACGCGACGCCGCCGACCACGTTCCCGGCCACGACCAGGGGCAACGGGATCGGCAGCGCGGCGGCCAGCGGGATGAAACCGAACCCGAACATGGCGACGGCCCCGGCGGCGAGCGGCCGCCGGGGACGGAGCCTGATCGCGGTGAGGCCGCCGATGACCGTCCCGGTGCCGAGGCCCGCCATGGCCCACCCGTAGGCGGCGTCGCCGAGGCGGTCGCCGATCGACCGGGAGCCGAGCGGGACGTAAGGGCCGAACACGAGCAGCCCGAAGAACACCCAGATGAGGATCACCGACCACATCCAGGAGCGGGAGCGGAACTCCGTCCAGCCCCGCCGCAGGTCACGCAGCACGGACGTGGCCGTCTCGCGCTTCGCGACCGGCCTGATCCGCAGCAGCGCGAGGCAGATCCCGCTGAACGCGAAGGTCGCGGCGTTCAGCGAGTAGGCGACGCCCGCGCCGCTCAACGTCATGACCAGCCCGGCGACCACGGGCCCGCCGAGCTGGGCGGCCGCGTCGGCGATCTTCAGGGTGGCGTTGGCGCGCTGCATGTCCTCCGCCACGTGCGGGATCATGCCGTTCTTGCCCGGCTCGAAGTTCGCGGCGGCCGCCCCGGCGAAGAACGCGCAGGTCAGCAGCAGCCACAGCGGCGGGCCACCGGCGAAGAACGCGACGGCGACGATCGTCTGCGTGATGATACGGACGATGTCCGCGGCGACCATCGTCTTCCGGACGCCGATCCGGTCGGCGAACACCCCGCCGAACAGGACGACGGCCACGAAGGAGAACGTCAACGTGGCAAGGACGTACCCCACGCCCGCCACACCGTAGATCGCGCCGACCGCCAGCGCGGCGGCGACCTGCATCATCGAGTCGCCCAGCAACGACACCGTCCGCGCACCGAAATACAGCGTGAAATCCCTGTTCCACAGCGCCTTCTTGGCCAGGACGGGTGACGTCTTGGCGAGCATGGCGGTCACTTCACAAGCTCCATGCCCAGCATTCTGGAAAACCTCGTCCGGACCGGCAGGCGCCCGGGACGCCATCCTTGGGTACATTCTCGCCATGAAGACGAAGGTCGCCGTGTTCGTGAGCGGACCGTCACAGGAGATGTACATCGTCACCTGCGCCTCGGCCGTCTTCGGCTACCACGGACCCGAGATCCCCCGGCTGTACGAGTTCAAGGTGTTCGCCGAGCGACCTGGCCCGATCCGCACGTCCGTCGGCGCGGATCTGATGGTCGTCCACGGGCTGGAGGCCATCGACGACGCCGACACCGTGATCCTCGCGAGCTGGCTGTGCGCGGGCGGCGACATCCCCGCCGGCATCGTCGGGAAGCTCACGGAGGCCCACGCACGCGGCGCCCGGATAGTAGCGATCTGCGGCGGTATCTGGATCCTCGCCGCCACCGGCCTCCTCGACGGGCGCGAGGCGTCCGTCCACTGGGAGCTGGCCGCCGACCTCGCCCGCCACCACCCGAGGATCAAGGCAGACGCCACGATCCTCTACAGCGACCACGGCGACGTCGCGACGGCCGGGGCCTCGGCACCCACGATCGACCTCTGCCTCAACCAGGTCCGGCGGGAGCACGGCGCCGCACTGGCCCTGCGGATCGGCTGGCAGTTCTCGGTCGCACCGTTCCGCGAGGGCGACCAGCGCCAGTTCCAAGCCTTGCCGACCAACGGCCCCGTCCCAGGCACCCTTTCGCCGTTGCTCGACTGGCTCATCGACCACCTGGACGAGCCGCTGACCTTGGAGGACATGGCCGTCCACGCCGGAATGTCCCCGCGCTCGCTCAGCCGCCACTTCAGCGAGCAGCTCGGCACGTCCCCCGGCCGCTGGCTCCTCAACCGCCGCATCGCGACGACCCGCGCCCTGCTGGAGGAGACCGACCTGCCCGTCGAGACGATCGCCCAGCGCGTAGGCCTGTCCTCGGCCGTCAACCTACGACGCCGCTTCCACGCCGCCCTCAACACCACCCCGGCCCGCTACCGAGCCCTCTACCGCCACCACACCCCCACCAAGAACGCCGAACCTTCTCGCCCCTGACCGTCCCTGGACGAGCCCAAAATCCACGATCCGTGGGGTTCGAACCTAAGCCGGGGTCACGGGTCGTGCGGCTGGAGGCCCGCATAAGTGCCATGCTGTGTTTCCCCAGGTAAACGGGGGTTCACAAGTGAAGATGATCTCTAAGGAGCCATACGGGGAGCCATGATCATGGTCTTCCCAGGAACCCGCCAGCTCGAACGACCGTTCGAAATGGTGAGAGGTCACGGCGGGGAGGCCGAACGC
>JBOHBY010000580.1:0-7420 GCA_050698635.1 Spirillospora sp. | reverse complement strand
GCGTTCGGCCTCCCCGCCGTGACCTCTCACCATTTCGAACGGTCGTTCGAGCTGGCGGGTTCCTGGGAAGACCATGATCATGGCTCCCCGTATGGCTCCTTAGAGATCATCTTCACTTGTGAACCCCGGTTTACCTGGGGAAACACAGCATGGCACTTATGCGGGCCTCCATCGTCGAGAAACGCGGTGCGATCGCTGCATCGCTCCGACTCGCCTGGCGGCTCGCTGCGCGATCAGGTTCTCGCAAGCTCGAAACCTGCCTTCGGTCGCGATCGCGACGGTTCTGGTCGTCGCGGGGTTGCGGTGATGGCTGAGGTCGGTGTGACCTGCGCCGCCAGCCTATAGGGAGAGGGAGGGCTTGAGTTGCTGGAGGCGGGACAGCAGGCCGTTGACGAAGCGCGGGGACTCGTCGGTGGACAGCTCGGTGGCGAGCCCGACCGCCTCGCTGACCGCGACGCCGTCGGGGACGTCGTCGACCCACAGCAGCTCGTAGGCGCCCATCCGCAGGATGTTGCGGTCGACGGCCGGCATCCGCTCCAGCGTCCAGCCGGTCGCGTAGGTGGAGATCAGCTCGTCGATGCGCTCGCGGTGCTCCTGGACGCCCTCGATCAGCCGGACGGCGTGCGGGTACTCGGCGAGCTCGTCCTGGTTGGGACGGCCACGCGCGGCGAGCACCGCGGACGGTTCCTCCTCCCGCAGCTCGGCCGCGAAGAGTATGTCGAGTGCGAGTTTGCGTGCCTTGGTGCGTGCGCTCATGCGTGTCTCATGTGGGGGGCGACCCCCCACTCCCCCCGGTTCGCTCCGCTCATCCCGCTCAGCCGCGGCCGAGGTAGTCGCCGGAGCGGGTGTCGACCTTGACCTTCTCGCCGGTCGTGATGAACAGCGGCACCTGGACCTGCGCGCCGGTCTCCAGGGTGGCGGGCTTGCTGCCGCCGGTGGAGCGGTCGCCCTGCAGGCCCGGCTCGGTCTCGGTGATCTCCAGCACGACGGCGGCGGGCAGCTCGATGTAGAGCGGGTTGCCCTCGTTGAAGGCGATCGTGGCGTTCTGCTCGGGGAGCAGGTAGTTCGCGGCGGTGCCGACGACGCCCGCCGGGATGTGCGGCTGGTCGTAGGTCTCGGTGTCCATGAAGACGAAGTCCTCGCCCTCGCGGTAGAGGTACTGCATCTCGCGCTTGTCCACGCTGGCCACGTCGACCTTGGTGCCGGCGTTGAAGGTCCTGTCGACCACCTTGCCCGACAGCACGTTCTTGAGTTTGGTGCGGACGAACGCGCCGCCCTTGCCTGGCTTGACGTGCTGGAACTCCTGGACGGTCCACAGCTGGCCGTCGAGGTTCAGCGTCATGCCGTTCTTCAGGTCGTTCGTCGTCGCCACGTGAGTCGTTCTCCCGGTCGGTGGCCCGCGCGCCTAGAGGACGAGCAGGTCCTTGGTGGTTGTGGTGAGGACCTCCGGCCCGCCGGGGCGGACCACGAGCGTGTCCTCGATGCGAACCCCGCCGCGACCCGTGAGATAGACCCCCGGCTCCGCCGTGATCGGAACCCGGTCCATCAGCCTACCGGTCCTGTCGTACCCCATGAGCGGAGCCTCGTGGATCTCCAGGCCGACGCCGTGGCCGAGCCCGTGGGTGAACGCCTCGCCGTGCCCGGCGGCCTTGATGACGTCGCGGGCGGCGGCGTCGACGGCCTTGGTCTCCGCGCCGGGTGCGGCGGCGGCGACGGCGGCGAGCTGCGCGCGGTGGACGAGGTCGTACACCTCGCGCTGCCAGCCGGCGGGCTCACCGACGGCGACGGTGCGGGTCATGTCGGCGTGGTAGCCGCCGTACAGGGCGCCGAAGTCGAGGGTGACGAGGTCGCCGGGCTGGAGCTCGCGGCCGCCGGGGTGGTGGTGCGGGACGGCGCCGTTCGGCCCCGACGCGACGATCGACTCGAACGCGGGACGCTCGGCGCCGAAGTCGACCATGGCACGTTCGAGCGCGACCGCGACGGCCCGTTCGGTGACGCCGGCGCGGATCTCGGGGAGGACGGACGCGAACGCGCGGTCGGTGATGGCGCACGCCTCCCGCAGCAGCGCGATCTCGTCCTCGTCCTTGACCAGGCGCAGGTCCTCGACCAGGTGGCCGAGGGGCGTCATCTCGACGCCGGCCTTCGCGGCGAGCGCGCTGAGGGCGGTGTGCTGCTCGACGGTGAGGTCGTGGGCCTCGAAGCCGAGGCGGCGGTGGCCGTCGGCGGCGGCGCGCTCGGTCAGCGCCTCGTTCACGAAGCGGCCGACGAGGAGGGGCACGTCGGGGCAGACCTGGGCGGCCGTCCCGGCGTACCGGCCGTCGGTGGCGAGGACGGCCGGGCCGTCAGCTGGGACGAGCAGCGCGGCGCGCGAGCTGTCGAGGCCGGTCAGGTAGCGGACGTTGACGAGCCGCGTCACCAGCAATGCGCCGGCGTCGCGTGCGGCGACGAGCGCGGCCAGCCTGCGGCGGCGCTCGATGTGCGTCTCCCCCATGGTGAGACTCTAGATCACGCCCCGGCCGGTGGGGAGGCCGCGGACGGTCACAGGCCGGCGGCCATCCGCTTGACCTGCTCGACGAGCGCGAGGCGGCTCTTGTGGTCGCCCGCGATCGGCGTCACGTTCAGCGTCGTGACCCCGGACTCCTTCATCGCGGCGAGCCGCTCCCTGACGTGCCCCTCGGGCCCGATCAGCGACATCTTCTCCAGCAGCTCGTGCGGGACCTTGGCGGCGGCCTCGTCCTTGCGTCCGGCGAGGTAGAGGTCCTGGATCTCCTCGGCCTCCTTCTCGTAGCCGTACCGGCGGGCCAGGTCGTTGTAGAAGTTCCTGCCCTTGGCGCCCATGCCGCCGATGTAGAGCGCGGCCATCGGGCGTCCGAACTCCAGGAACCCCTGGACGTCGTCGCCGATGGCGAGGGCGGCCTGGCCGACGACGTCCAGCTCGCCGAGGGCGGGGTCGCGGCGCGCCTTCCCGGCGGCGAGTGACGCGCTCCACACGTCCTTCGCCTTCTCCGGCATGTAGAAGATCGGCTCCCAGGCGTTGGCGATCTCGGCGGTCAGCTCGACGTTCTTCGGGCCGATCGCGGCGACGAGGATCGGGATGTCGGCGCGCACCGGGTGGTTGATCAGCTTCAGCGGCTTGCCGAGCCCGCTGCCCTGGTCGGCGGGCAGCGGCAGTTTGTAGTGCCTGCCGTCGTGCTCCAGCCGCTCGCGTCGCCACACCTTGCGGCAGATCTCGATGATCTCGCGGGTGCGGCCGAGGGGCGCGGTGTAGGGGACGCCGTGGAAGCCCTCGATGACCTGCGGCCCGGACGCGCCGATGCCGAGCGTGAACCGGCCTTCGGAGACGAAGTCGAGGCCCGCGGCGGTCATGGCCGTGAGCGTCGGCGTCCGGGTGTAGATCTGCAGGATCCCGGACGCGATCTCCAGCCGTTCGGTCTTGGCGGCGATGTAGCCGAGCTGGCTCACCGCGTCGAAGCTGTACGCCTCCGCGACGAACACGATGTCGAGGCCGGCCTTCTCGTAGTCGGCCAGCTCCTCGACGGTCTGCCGGAAACCTGCGTCGGAGTAGCTGAGCGACATCCCGATGCGCATCGGCGTTCCCTCCATGAACCGAATCTGATTCCAGTCGACGGTAACGTACCCGGGCGGTGCGGGCGTCCGGCAGGGGCGGGCCGGCGTCCCGCAGGGGCGGGGTCAGCCCAGGGGCGGGCCGTTCAGGGCGTCCAGGACCGGCCGGTACATGTCGGTGCGGATCTTCGCCACGACACGGCCGTCCTTGCCCGCCAGGGACGCGGCGAGCGCGACGGCGGCGGGCAGGACCTCGTCCTCGGCGGCGGTGCTCCGGACGATCCCGGCCGCGACGGCGTCCTGCGCGGGGTAGCGGCGGCCGGTGAGCATCGCCTCGTGCGCGGTGGCCTTCGGCAGGCGGGCCCTGATGAGGGCGTCCATGCCGGGCGTGAAGCTCATCCCGAGGTCGACCTCGGGCAGGCAGAAGTAGCCGCGGTCGTCCCTCATCACGGCGAAGTCGTGCGCGAGCGCGAGCATCGCGCCGCCGGCGAACGCGTGCCCGTTGAGCGCCGCGACGGTCGGCATCGGCAGCGACAGGATCCGCGCGTAGAGGGCGTGCACGCGGCGCAGGTAGTCCTCCAGGCCGTCGGGGTTGGCGCCGAGCCAGTCGAGGTCGAGGCCGTTGGAGTAGAACTTGCCGGTGCCGATGGTGACCAGGGCGCCGGGGCCTTCGTTCTTCTCGACGGTGTCGAGCGCGTCCTCGGCGGCGCCCAGGAAGCCGGGGCCGAACCGGTTCTCGCCGGCGTCGAACCGCAGGACGTACACGTCCGCTTCGCGCTGGAGATCGATCACAAAGCTCTCCTTCTCCCTGCCCGCTCCCCTGCCTGAGCCGACCTTACCCGCGAGTAGCTTCACTATGACGGGCGTCATGGTCAATGCGGCGAGCGTATGATGAATGTCATAATCGGTGGCATGGGGACCGACAGCCGGGAACGCATGGTGCGCAGCGCCGCCCAACTCTTCCGCGAGCGCGGCTACAGCGGCACCGGGTTCCGCGACGTCATCGCGCACAGCGGCGCGCCGCGCGGGTCGATCTACCACCACTTCCCCGACGGCAAGGCGCAGCTCGGCGAGGAGGCCGTCCGCTACGCCGGCGACTTCCTCAACGCCGGGATCGCCGCCGCCACCGAGGGCGGGGACGCCGCGTCCGCCGTGGACGCGTTCGTCGGCTGGTGGCGGCAGGTCCTGATCAGGAGCGAGTTCCGCGCCGGGTGCCCGGTCGTCGCCGTCACGGTGGAGTGCCACGACGACGCCCCGCAGCTCGCCGCGGCCGCGGCGGCGGCGTTCGACCGGTGGCAGGACACCCTCGCCACCGGGCTCGGCAACGCGGGCGTCCCCGACGACCGCGCCGCCCGCCTGGCCCGGCTGGTCGTCGCCGCCGTGGAGGGCGCGACGATCCTGTGCCGCGCCCACCGCGACGTCGCCCCGCTGGACGACGTCGTCGCCGAGCTCAAGGACCTGACCCGCCAGGCCGTCGGGGCGAGCTAGGCGTCTTCCGGCGGCGCGGCGATCAGTTCGGCGACGGCCTGGAGGGCCAGCACGTACGACATCGGGCCGAACCCGGCGATCGTGCCCGTGGCGACGCCCGCGACGACGGACGTGTGCCGGAACTCCTCACGGGTCGCCGGGTTCGTGATGTGGACCTCGACGAGCGGCGCGGTCCGCTGGGCGAGGGCATCGCGCAGCGCGTACGAGTAGTGCGTGAACGCGGCCGGGTTCACGACCATCGGGACGCGCTCGTCGGCGGCCTCGTGCACCCAGCGCAGCATCTCGGCCTCGTCGTCGGTCTGCCGGAACTCGACGCTCAGGTCGAGGCGGCGGCCGGTGTCGCGGCAGAGGGCGGCGATGTCGTCGAGCGTCGTCGTCCCGTACACGTCGGGTTCGCGGACGCCGAGCCGCCGCAGGTTCGGGCCGTTCAGGACCAGGACGCGGCTCATCGTGAGACCTCCCGGTAGGCGGCGGCGAGGAGGGCCTCGTCCGGTCCTTCGAGGCGGCCGGGGTCGGCGACGCCGTCCAGGACGACGAACCGCAGCGTCGAGCCGCGCGACTTCTTGTCGATGGACATCGTGGCGCGCAGGCCCGCCCAGTCGGCGGCGTAGGACACCGGGAGGCCGACGGACGTCAGGATGTCGCGGTGCCGCCGGACGACTTCGCCCGGCAGCCGCCCGGCGAGGCGCGCCAGCTCGGCCGCGTAGACCATGCCGATCGCGACAGCGTGGCCGTGCCGGAACCGGTAGTCCTCGGCCTTCTCGATGGCGTGCGCGAGCGTGTGCCCGTAGTTGAGGATCTCGCGGAGCCCGCCCTCCCGCAGGTCGGCCGCGACCACGTCCGCCTTCACCTGGACGGCGCGTTCGACCAGCTCGCGGGTGTGCGGGCCGTCCGGGGACGCGGCGCCCGCCGGGTCGTCCTCGACCAGCTCCAGGATCTTCGGGTCGGCGATGAAACCGGCCTTGACGATCTCGGCGAGGCCGCTGATGTAGTCCTCGCGCGGCATCGTGACCAGGGTGGTCAGCTCGCACAGCACGCCCGCGGGCGGGTGGAAGGCGCCGACAAGGTTCTTGCCTTCGGGGATGTTGATGCCGGTCTTGCCGCCGACGGCCGCGTCCACCATGCCGAGCAGCGTCGTCGGGACGAGCACCACCGGGACGCCGCGCAGCCACGACGCCGCCGCGAACCCGGCGAGGTCGGTGGTCGCGCCGCCGCCGACGCCGACGACGGCGTCCGTCCGGGTCATGCCGTGCCGGGCGAACGCCGACCAGAGTCCGGTGAGGACGGCGGCGTCCTTGGCCGCCTCGCCGTCGGGGACGGGCAGCGCGTGGACGGCGTATCCGGCCTGATCCAGCGCGCCGCACACGGGACGGGCGATCTCCGGGAGGCCCTCGGCGTGGACGACGGCGACGGTCCGCGCGCGGTCGCCGACCATCCGGGGCAGCTCGCCGAGGACGCCCGTCCCGATGACGACGTCGTACGGGTCGGGCCCGCCCACCTGCACGCGCGACCGCGTCACGCGTCCTCCTTGTGGGGGGACGACCCCCCACGCCCCCCGGTGTCGGGGTCCAAAGCCTTCACGATCTCTTCGACGATGTCGGCGGGCTCGCGGCCGTCGGTGTCGACTTGGATCGTGCCGAGCCGCTCGTAGATGGGGAGGCGCTCCTCCAGGAGCTTGCGCATCTGGCTGCGCGGGTTCAGCACGAGCAGCGGCCGCGCCGACGCGAGCCCGACCCGCTTGATCGCCTCCGACAGCCCGACCCGCAGGTACACGACGGTGTGCCCGCCGAGCAGCTCCTGCGTCTCCGCCGCCAGAACAGCGCCCCCGCCGAGCGCCACGACGCCGTCATGGTCGGCGAGGGCGGCGGCGACGGCCGCGCGTTCCAGCTCGCGGAAGCGGTCCTCGCCGTCGTCGATGAAGATCTCGCCGATCGGCTTGCCCGCCGCGGACTCGACGTCGGCGTCGGTGTCGCGCAGCGGCGCGCCGAGCCGCTCCGCGAGCGCCTCACCGATCGTGGTCTTGCCCGAGCCGGGGGGCCCGATGATGACTGCCTTCGGTCGCATGGTCAGCGGATCCCGTTCACTTGATGGTCAGGGACGACAGGTATCCCCGCAGGTTGCGGGCGGTCTCCTCGGCGGAGTCGCCGCCGAACTTCTCCAGCGCCGCGTCCGCGAGGACGAGCGCGACCATCGCCTCCGCGACGACCCCGGCGGCGGGCACGGCGGTGACGTCGCTGCGCTGGTTGATCGCCTTGGCGGGCTCGCCGGTCTTGACGTCGATGGTGTCGAGGCGGCGCGGGACGGTCGAGATCGGCTTCATCGCCGCCCGGACGCGCAGCGCCTCGCCGGTCGTCATGCCGCCCTCGAC
>JBOHBY010000579.1:0-2699 GCA_050698635.1 Spirillospora sp. | reverse complement strand
GCCCCTGCCCCGGCCGTGGCTGTGGCCGCGCCGATCAGAAAGCGCCGGCGATCGTGTCCTGTCGTCATGCTCGTACCACCCTCTGGGTCGCTGAGCCCCCGAAGCCTGCCTGCCGCGCAGTTTTTGTTAACGACGTTTCAATATTCCGCGATCTTGTCGTGAAGGTCAAGAGGGCACCGGACGGGCGGTTCCCTAGGACTGCCCGGCGGGGTTCCCGATCCAGCGGGTGCCCGCCGGAACGTCCTCGCCCTTCATGAGGAAGGAGTCGGCGGCCACGACGGCGCCGTCGCCGACGGTCACGTCGTAGTGGACGAAGGCCTCCACGCCCAGGGTGCCGCCCGCGCCGATCCGGGTCCGGCCCGACTTGAAGACGCCCTCCTCCAGCGAGTGGCACTGGATCACGCTTCCCGCGTTGAGCGTGCACTCGTCCCCGAGGGTGACCAGCGTCTTCTCCGGGATGGCGCAGCCGTCGTCGAAGACCCGGCGGCCGACCCGGACGCCCAGCAGCCGCCAGATCACGTTCTTGAACGGGGTGCCGCTGAACAGCGCGTGCCCGCCCATCTTCCACAGGCGCTCGTGCCACCAGAAGTAGGGCTCGTAGATCGAGCACAGCCTCGGTTCGAGGGAGCGGAAGCGCAGGACGGCGCGTTCGACGAGCACGCCGTAGCCGACGGTGAACACCAGTGAGGCCAGCACCGCGACGACGATCCCCGACACCGGCTGGACGTGCAGCACGTCCTCGACGACCATCATCAGCACCGTCACCGCGAAGAACCGGAACCAGCCGACCAGGAGGAACAGCCCCATGGTGGCGACGTTGTAGCGGTTCTTCGCCGACAGGCGGCGGTCGAACTCCGCGCCCTTCTCCAACTCGCCGAACGCGTGGTCGCGCTCCACCGAACGGGGGATCTCGAAGCAGGGGGAGCCCAGCAGGCCCGTGTTCTCGCGGACCGGGCCGTCCACGGGCACCGCGACCTTCGTCCCGAGCAGAACGTTGTCGCCGACCGCCGCGCCCGCCGGGAACGCGATGTTGTTGCCGAGGAAGTTGTACGCCCCGATCCTCACCTCCGACACCCGGAACGACGAGCCGGAGTACTCGGCGTTCATGATCCACAGGGCGTCCGAGACCATCGTGCCGCTGCCCACGCTGGTCAGGTAGGGCGAGTGGTGCGACAGCTCGGTGCCGAAGTTGCTGCCCGTCTGCACGACCGGCGCCGCGAAGCGGTAGCCGAGGACGCGCAGGTAGCCGACGATGAACGAGCTGTCCCCGAACAGGTTGGTGAAGAAGGGGAGGTTCGTCACGCGCTTGGTCGTCATAATCGCCCGGAAGCGCGTCCCGTAGAGCGGATAGACCCTGCCCGGCCTGATGAACAGGCGCAGCAGCCGCGGCAGGGTGATCACGAACGCCAGGCCGAGGACGCTCCCGCCGAAGAACAGCAGGGCGGAGATCAGCGCGGCCTCGTGGAGGATCTCCAGGCGGCCGACGCCCTCCGGCTGCGTCCGCATGATCTCTTCGAGCATCGGGACCTCGGTGAGCAGCGACACCAGCACGACGATTCCCAGCGGCCCGGTGATCACGAGCTGGGCGATCAGCTGCGTGGCGCCGTAGGCGGCACGCCGCGCGGTGCCGCACCTGCGCGGGGGGAGCGTCAGGTAGTCGGTGGTCGTCGGGCGGGCCGGGCACCCGTGCCAGCGCTCGCCGTCGGGGACGACCTGCCCGGCGTGCAGCGACGACGCGTGCCCGAGCTGGGTGTCGTCGCCCATGCCCGTGTCGATGTCGAGGACGGTCTTGTCGCCGACGAAGGCGCGGTCGCCGAGCGTGATCGGGCCCGTCCGGATCACCCCGCCGTCGGCCCGGTAGCCGGACATCGCGCAGTTCTCCCTGATGACCGTCCCGGCGCCGACGGTGAGCAGGTCGGTGCACACCGGCGACCTGGCGAAGATCACGGCGCCGCGGCCGATCCTGGCGCCGAGCATCCGCAGGTACAGGTTGTAGACCGGTGACCCGGCGAGCAGCGTCATCGGGCTCCACTTGATCAGCGTTTTGACCGTCCAGAAGCGCACGTAGTCCAGGCTCCAGATCCGGATCTCCTTCGGTTTCCAGCGGCCGACGAGCGTCCACTTCGCCAGGACGGGGAGCGTGCACGTGAACGCGAAGACCGCGAGGCCCGCCGCCAGGCCCCGCAGGTAGAGGTCGACGGGGCCCGTGGCGTCTTTGGTGAACCTGTAGCCGACGAGCAGGACGGCGGCGGCGCCGTAGGACGTCGCGACGAACAGCAGCAGTTGCAGGACGCCGCAGACCACGTACTCGCGGGCGCGTTGCCGCTCTGACCGCTTCGCCGGAACAGCCGCCGCGGGCGCGGCCGCCTCCGGCGCGGTGGCGGGCGTCCGTTCTGTGAGGACCGTGGCCAGGGCCCTGACCTCCGGGTTCTGGTAGACGTCCAGCATCGACACCGGCAGGCCCGTCCGCTCCCGGAGGGCGGCGCAGAAGCGCGCCATCAGTAGCGAGTCGGCGCCCAGGTCGTCGAAGAAATGGCTGTCGGCCGACACACGGTCCAGCCGCAGGACGCCCGCCAGCGCGGCGGCGATCTCCCGCTCCGCGTCCGTCTCCGGGGCGACGTGGCCGTTGTGCGCGGCCTGGGCGCGCGGCCTGCTGGGCGGGGGGAGCCGCCCGCGGTCGGCCTTGTCGCTGGGCAGCA
>JBOHBY010000578.1:0-2464 GCA_050698635.1 Spirillospora sp. | reverse complement strand
GCAGGAACCTTCGCACGGTCAGCTCCGCGCCCGCAGCGCCCCGGTCAGCGCGGAGATCACGCGGTCCTGTCCGCCGGTGGTCAGCCCCGGGTAGAGCGGCAGGGACAGCAGTTCCTCGCCGACCCGGTCGGTCACCGGCACCCGCGCGCACTCGTCCGCGCCGAGGATCTCCTGGTAGGCGGTCATCTGGTTCGCCGGGATGAAGTGCACGGACGTCGCGACGCCCGCCGTCTCCAGCGCGCCGCTGATCGCGTCCCGGTCCTGGACGCGGATCTGGTAGAGGTGCCAGGCGTGCTGGACGCCGTCCAGGTTCCGCTGCGGCAGGACGAGCCCCGGCAGCCCGCGCAGCGCCTCGTCGTACGCGGCGACGATCTCGGCCCGCCGCTGCTGCCAGCCGGGCAGCGCCGCGAGCTGCGCCCGCCCGATCGCCGCCTGGACGTCGGTCATGTTCGCCTTCAGCCCGACCGTCTTCACGTCGTACCGCCAGCTCCCGCCGGGCAGGTACCGCTTCCAGGAGTCCTTGCTCATCCCGTGCAGGCGCATCGCGCGGATCCGGTCGGCGAACTCCTGGTCGCTCGACGCGACCGCGCCGCCCTCGCCGATCGGCATGTTCTTCGTCGCGTAGAAGGAGAAGCACGCCGCGTACGAGTCCGACCCCACCGGCTTGCCGTCGCGCGCCGCGCCGGGCCCGTGCGCCGCGTCTTCCACGACCCGCGTCCGGTCCAGCCCCGCAGCCGAGGCCAGCGCCGCCACGTCCACCGGATAGCCGCCCTGGTTCTGGACGATCATCGCCGCCGGCGAGTCATTGCGGGGGGACGACCCCCCACGCCCCCCGGAAGAGCCTCTGGACCGCCCCGCCGCCTCCGCCACGGTCTCGGCACTCGGCACAAGCGTGTCCTCGTCGATGTCGACCAGCACCGGCCGGTGCCCCGCGTGCACGATCGCGTTGATCGCGCCGCAGAACGTCAGGCTCGGCGTCAGTACCGCCGAACCCGGCGGCAGGTCCATCGCGCGCAGGCACAGCTCCAGTGCCGTCGTACACGAGGCGACGCCGACCACGTGCGCGGCGCCGAGATGGTCGGCGAACTCCTGCTCGAACGCGGCCGTCTGCGGCCCCGTCGTGATCCAGCCCGAGTCGAGCACCTTGACGACGGCGTCGGACACCTCGCCGGAGACCGACGGGATCGAGAACGGAACGGACGAACTCATGGGCTACCCCTGCTCTTTCCGGGACGTGGCGATCTTGCGTGAGGTGGCGACGACGCCGAGCAGCGGCCACCCGGACGCGGCGACGAGATCGCGGACCGTCTCAAGACCCGCCACCGTCGTCACGGGACCGACCGCCACGACCAGGCCGAACAGGTCGTCGGCGCCCGGGTCGACGTCCTCGAACGCGTGCACATGGCACAGCTGCCGGACCGGGACCGGCTGGGTGATCTCCGACGGGGACACCGCGCCGGACTTCTTCGTCATGACGGCCGTGCCGCCCGCACGCACCACCGACGTGCTCTTCCCACCGCTGTTCATGGAGGGGTCCGCGTCCCCGCCCGTACCGGGCTCGTCGTCCGATGCGTCACCCCCCGCCCGGGGGGCCTTCGCGGGCGGGGGCGGCGCGACGCCGACGACCTTGGTCTCGTCCCCGTACACCGCCGACGCCACCGACGACACGAGGCCCGCCGGAAGCGGTCCGGGCGCGCCGACCAGCGTGACGCGTCCGACGCCCTCCTTCTTCGCGGCCAGCCGGACGCGCCGCCCCAGGTCCGTGAGCCGCGCGGGCCCCTGGTCGGTGAAGCCGAGCAGCGGCACCCCGAGCCGCCGCGCGACCCTGCGCTGCCCCGGGATCGTCGGACGGACCATCTCCGCCACCACCGCGATCAGGATCCCGCCGATCAGCCCGACCAGCCCCGCGATCGCCGCCATCATGACCGTCGGGTCGGACTTCGGCGCCAGCACCGCCGGCTGCACGACCGACGCCGTCCCCGCCGACGTCAACTGCGTCTGGAGGTCGGAGCGGTTCGACCGCAGATCGGTCAGCTCCGCCTGCACCCGCTCCCGCTCGTTCGCGGCGCCGATGTCCGGGTTCGGCTGCGCGCCCGCGCGCCGCGACAGCGGCCCGAGCCTGCGCTCCAGCGTCCGGATCCGCTTGTCGATGTCGTCAATCTGCTGCTTGATCGACCCCTGGTTGGACGCGTTGATCTCACGGACGACCGCGACCCCGATGGCATCGGTGAGCCTGCGCGCCACTTCCGGATCGGCGTCCTTCACCGACAGCTCGACCACCGTCGACGTCCCGAGCCCGGTGACCTCGATCGCCTTCGCGACCTTCACCGTCGACCGGTCCACCCCCTGGCCGCGCAGCACCTCGGTCAGCAGGGTCTCGCCGGTCGCGAACGCCTTCACCTGGCTGACCACGATGCTCACGCCCGCGTCCCCGGGCGCCGCGTCGGTCGCCTTGCTGCTCGCC
>JBOHBY010000577.1:0-4630 GCA_050698635.1 Spirillospora sp. | reverse complement strand
CTCTCCTAGTTGCTGTCGGTCGGGCCGTCGTCGCGGCGGGTGAAACGGTCGAAGATCCCGCCCGCGGCACCGGCCGCCGCGTCCGCCATGTCGCGGACCTTGCCCACGAACGGGTCGGCCGTCCGCTCCCACGACTCCCGGTACGACTTCGCCGCGTTCTTGATCTCGTCGCTGACGGAGGCGCCGCCGTCGTCGTCGCGGCGCGGGTAGTCGCCCGCGAGGATCCGCTCGTACTCGCCGCTGCGCGCCCACCGGTCGATCTCGGCGAACCGGATCACCGCGTACGGGTGCGACTGCCCGAGCAGGTTCAGGAACTTCAGCAGCCCGTCCCGGACGTCGCCTGCCGCGTCGTACTCGCGGGCCTGCTCCAGGAACGCCTCGCTGCTCATCTCGCCGAGGCTCGTCCCGCCGGCGAGCTTCATCATCACGCGCTTGGCGGCGTCGAGGTCCTGCCCGACGAGCAGCCCGGCCCGGTCGGACGACAGCTCCGCCTTCCGGAACCACTCGCGCAGCCCGATGATGATCGCCGCGATGCCCATGTTGCCGAGCGGCAGCCACGCGAGCCGCGACCCGAGCTGCAGCAGGATCTGCATCATCGTCTGGTACACCGCGTGCCCGGACAGGATGTGCCCGACCTCGTGCCCGACGACGAACCGCAGCTCCTCGTCGTCCAGCAGGTCGATCAGGCCGGTGTTCAGCACGATGAACGGGTGGTCGGAGCCGAGCGCCATCGCGTTCGGCGCCGGGTCCTGCCGGACGTACAGCTCCGGTACCTCGGGCAGGTCCAGGACGTACGACGCGTCGCGGACCATGTCGTAGATGTTGCGGAACTGGTCCTCGCCCACGCGTACCGTCCCGCCGAGGAACATCAGCCGCAGCGACCGCTCGTTGACCAGCCCCGACAGCTTGCGCAGGACGACGTCGAACCCGGACAGCGAGCGCAGCGCCACGAGCGCCGATCGGTCCGCCGGGTGTTCGTAGGCCCGGGAACTGATCCCCGGGAACCGCGTCCGTGCTCGATCCGGTGTGTTCTCCGTCATGTCTGGCATGGTAGTTCCGACGAACCACCGTGTCGCAGGGTTCCCCGCCGTGGACCACTCGACCGGCTCCGGCCGCGCCCCGGGAGGCGACCCATGTTCGACCCGAAAGCCGAGGCGATGTCCCTCGACGAGCGCTCCGCGTTGCAGCGGCACCG
Source organism: Spirillospora sp. (assembly GCA_050698635.1). Classification (GTDB taxonomy): domain Bacteria; phylum Actinomycetota; class Actinomycetes; order Streptosporangiales; family Streptosporangiaceae; genus Spirillospora. The sequence goes on along the minus strand of JBOHBY010000577.1, from coordinate 3,435 downwards.
CCTGTGGGGGCTGGTCGACCGGCTGCTCGCGGCGGACGGCGTGCAGGGCCGCCGCCTGAAGGAGGCCGGGGTCGGCGGGGGCTCGGACGTCACCCTCGCCGGGCTCCGCGACCTCCCGTTCACCACCAAGCAGGATCTCTGGGACGGCTACCCCTTCGGCATGCTCGCCGTCCCGCGCGACCAGGTCGCCGCCGTACACGGGTCCAGCGGGACGCGCGGCCGCCCCACGCTCGTCGCCTACACCAAGGCCGACCTCGACCTGTGGGCGGCGATGTGCGCGCGTTCGCTGTCGTGTGCGGGGGCGTCGCCGGGGAGCATCGTCCACAACGCCTACGGCTACGGCCTGTTCACCGGCGGGATCGGCATCCACCAGGGCGCCGTGGCGCTCGGCGCGACCGTCGTCCCGATGTCGGGCGGCATGACCGCCCGGCAGGTGACGATGCTCACCGACCTCCGCGCCGACATCCTGACCTGCACCCCCGCCTACGCGCTGCGGCTCGGCGAGGCGCTGGCGGAGGCGGGCGCCGAACCGCACGCGCTCAAGGCGGGCCTGTTCGGCGCCGAACCCTGGTCGGAAGAGCTGCGCACCGCCATCGAACGTGTCCTGCCGATCAAGGCCATGGACATCTACGGGCTCTCCGAGGTCATCGGTCCCGGCGTCGCCACCGAATGCCTGGAACAGGACGGCCTGCACGTCAACGAGGACCACTTCATCGTCGAGGCCGTCGACCCGTCCACCGGCGAGCCTGTCGCGGACGGCACCCCCGGCGAGCTGGTGTTCACGACCCCGACGAAGCAGGCGCTGCCGCTGCTGCGGTACCGCACCGGCGACATCGCGTCCCTGACCCGCGGGGAATGCCCCTGCGGGCGGACGCTCGTCCGGATGAGCAAGGTCGTCGGACGCGCCGACGACATGCTCGTCGTCCGGGGCGTCAACGTGTATCCGAGCGAGGTCGAACGCGCCCTGCTCGGGTCCGGGCTCGTCCGGCCGCACTACCAGCTCGTCGTCGACCGGCGGGGCCCCGCCGCCCGGCTCCTGGTCGCCTGCGAGGCCCTCAGCGGCGACCCGCGGGACGAGCTCGTCCGCGTCCTGCGCGAGTCGCTCGGGCTGACCGCCGAGGTGTTCGTGCTGCCCGGCGGCACCGTGCCGAGGGTCGAGGTCGGCAAGGCCGTCCGCGTCGTGACCTGGGAGGACGGCGCCGCCCCCCTCCCCGGCCTCGGCTGACCCGAACCCCGATCCCCTGGACCCGGACGTCCGGGGCACGGGGACCGCTGGCTATTCTCGTCGCCATGACGCAAAAGCGGCGCCTCGGGATCATGGGAGGCACGTTCGACCCGATCCACCACGGGCACCTCGTCGCCGCGAGCGAGGTCGCGCACTTCTTCTCGCTCGACGAGGTCGTGTTCGTGCCCACGGGCCTGTCGTCCCACAAGGAGGGACGCAAGGTCGCCGCCGCCGAGGACCGCTACCTCATGGCCGTGATCGCCACCGCGTCCAACCCGCGCTTCTCCGTCAGCCGCATCGACATCGACCGTCCCGGGCCGACCTACACCGTCGACACCCTCCGCGACATGCGCCGGATCCAGGGCCCGGCCGCCGACCTGTTCTTCATCACCGGCGCCGACGCCCTGGAGAAGATGCTGACCTGGCACGACACCGAAGAGCTTTTCGAGCTCGCGCACTTCGTCGGCGTGACCCGTCCCGGCCACCGGCTCGCCGACCCCGGACTGCCCAACGGGCGGGTGTCGCTCATGGAGGTCCCCGCCCTGTCGATCTCGTCGACCGAGTGCCGCGAACGCGTCCACTCCGGCGAGCCGATCTGGTACCTCGTCCCGGACGGGATCGTCCAGTACATCAACAAACGCGACCTCTACCGGGCCTGACCCCGAAGCGGCCTGAGGCGCGGCCCACGGCGGTCTCTGGAACGCCCCATCGCGACGCGCCGCGACACGCGAATCGGGCGCCCGGCCTGGGACATACCCTGGTAGAGGGAAGGGCCGCATGACCAATGCGGTCGAACAGCGACATAGGGGCCCGATGTCCGCCGCCCGTGAGAAGGTGTAGGCGAGACGACCCCTACAGGGAGGATCGCGAGCGCACCGTGACCGCATCCGAGAGGGCGGCGCAGCTCGTCCAGACCGCCGCCGAGGCGGCGAGCGACAAGCTGGCCGACGACATTCTTGCCTACGACGTGAGCGAGCAGCTCGTCATCACCGACGCGTTCGTGCTCTGCTCCGCGCCCAGCGACCGCCAGGTCCGCGCCATCGTCGACGAAGTCGAGAAACGCCTCCGCGAGGACGCCGGCGCCAAGCCCGTCCGCCGCGAGGGCGAACGCGAAGGGCGCTGGGTGCTGCTGGACTACGCGGACATCATCGTGCACATCCAGCACGAGGAAGACCGCATGTTCTACGCCCTCGAACGGCTCTGGAAAGACTGCCCCCTCATCGAACTGCCGGACCACGTCACCGCCCACCAGAACCAGCGCGCCCGCGCCGTCGGGAGCGCGAGTGAGTGACGCCCGCCCCGCCCGACAACCCGGCAAACGGCGGCTCGTCCTCTGGCGGCACGGCCAGACCGCCTGGAACGTCGAACACCGCTTCCAAGGCAAAACCGACGTCCCACTCGACGAAACCGGTCTGCAGCAGGCCCGGCGAGCGGCAGCCCTGCTCGCCGGGCTCCGCCCCACCGCCATCGTCGCGTCCCCGCTCCGCAGAGCCGCCGACACCGCCCAGGCCCTCGCCGACCTCACCGGCCTCACCGTCACCTACGACAAGGACCTCATCGAACGCGACGGCGGCGCATGGGAAGGCCTCACCAGCCGCGACATCCAGGAGCGCTACCCCGCCGAACGCGCCGCCTGGATGCCGCCCGGCGGCGAGACCAGCACCCAGGTCGCCGAACGCGTGGGCGCCGCCCTGGAACGCGCCCTCGACGACCTCCCGCCCACCGGGCAGCTCGTCATCGCCTCCCACGGCGCCGCCATCCGGCTCGGCATGTCCCACCTCCTCCGCCTCCCCGAAGAGATCTGGGAACGCATCGGCGGCCTGTCCAACTGCTGCTGGTCCGTCCTCACCGAGATGCGCGACGGCGGCTGGCGCCTCGCCGAACACAACGCCGGAACCCTCCCCGAACCCGTCCTCAGCGACGACCGCCCCGACGCCGGCACCTGACCCCAAACGATTCGAGCCGCGCCCGCCCCGTCCGATACACTGGCGGGGCGCCGCGGGATGAACGTCCACGCGGCGGCGGGGCTATGGCGCAGTTGGTAGCGCGCCTCCATGGCATGGAGGAGGTCTGGGGTTCGAATCCCCATAGCTCCACGAACGAGTTGGGAGTGGTATGCCCGCGGAGAGCGCGGGCCGCCACTCCTTCTTTGTGTTGACCCGGGGGGCGACCCCCGGACCCCCGATGTGGGGGGGGGGGGGGGGGGGGGG
>JBOHBY010000576.1:0-2624 GCA_050698635.1 Spirillospora sp. | reverse complement strand
TCCAGGGCGCGGGCGGCGTCCCAGGCGGCGGCGCGGGCCTGCTCCAGCGCGATCAGCGCGCGGGCCGCCTTGTGCTTGACGCCCTGGAACTGGCCGATCGGGCGGCCGAACTGCTCGCGGACCTTGGCGTACTCGGCGGCGGTCCCGACCAGCCAGCCCGCGAGGCCCGCAGCCTCGGCGCCGAACAGGGTCGCGGCGAGGTCCCTGACGCGGGCGGTGGTGACGCCGTCCAGGACGCGGTCGGCGGGGACGGCGAGGGCGGGCAGTTCTACGGCCGAGACGCGGCGGGTGCGGTCGAGGCTGGCTACGGGGGTGATCGTGGCGTCGGCGGCGTCGACCGCGACCCACTGGGCGCCGCCGTCCACGGGGAGGACGAGTATGTCGGCGAGCCCGGCGCCGAGGACCGTTCCTGCCTTGCCGGATATGACGAGCGTGTCGTCTTCGCGGCGGGTGGTGAGGGTGGCGTCCAGGGCTACGGCGCCGGTTTTGGAGCCGTCGGCCAGGGCGGGGAGGAGTTCGGCGCGGGCCTTGGCGTTGGCGGACGCGTCGATCACGGCGCTCGCGAGGACGGTCGGCAGGAACGGTCCGGGCGCGGCGGCGCGGCCGAGTTCCTCCAGGACGACCGCCAGTTCCAGCAGGCCGTAGCCCTGGCCGCCGTGCTCCACGCCGAGATGCAGGCCGAGGAGCCCCTGGTCGGCGAGGGACCGCCAGAACTTCGGCCTGGTCTCATGTTCGGCGTCCAGCGCCGTCCGGACGGCGGACGCCGGGACGTCGCGCTCGGCGAGGCCGCGCACCGAATCGGCGAGCGCCTCGTGCTCCTCGGTCAGCCCGATGGCCATGCGTCGAACCCCTCTCCCGCCCCGCTGTTGATTCTGATTCTAGAACAGGGTTCGGTCGAGTGGGTCGTCCGTTACGGGGTTATGCGTCGCGTGTCGCGGCCTCGTCCTCCGGCAGGGTCACCGGCGCCTCCTTGCCGGACGGCCCGCGGCCCGCGGTGAGGCTGGCGACGGTGGTGGCGGCGAGCGTCCCGGCGATCACCGCGAGGGACAGCCAGATCGGGATGTCCGGCGCCCAGGACACGCCGTACTCGTGCATCGCGTGGAAGATCAGCTTCACGCCGATGAAGCCGAGGATGAACGCCAGCCCGTGCCCGAGGTAGACCAGCCGGTCGGTGAGCCCGCCGAGCAGGAAGAACAGCTGGACGAGCCCCATCAGCGCGAACGCGTTGGCGGTGAACACCAGGTACGGCTCGGTCGTCAGCCCGAAGATCGCGGGAATGGAGTCCAGCGCGAACAGCACGTCGGTGGAGCCGATCGCGATCATGACGATGGCCAGCGGGGTGATGTGGCGGCGGCCGCCGCGCCGGGTGAGGAAGCGGGAGCCGTCGTACTCGTCGGAGGTCGGGATGACGCGCTTGGCCCACCGGAGCAGCGCGTTCTCCTTGAACTCGTCCTCGTCGCCGGCGCGGACGAGCCCGATCGCCGTCCAGATGAGGAACGCGCCGAAGATGAAGAACACGAAGGTGAACGTGGAGATCGCCGCCGCGCCGACGGCGATGAAGACGCCGCGCAGCACCAGCGCGATCACGATGCCCGCCATCAGCACGGTGTGCTGGGCGGTCTTCGGCACGGCGAACCGGGTGAGGATCACCATGAACACGAAGAGGTTGTCGACGCTGAGGGACTTCTCGGTGACGAAACCGCCGTAGTACTCGGCCGCGTACCGTCCGCCGGCGAACAGCCAGACGGCCACGCCGAACAGGACGGCGAGGCCGATGTAGATCACCGACCAGAACGCGGCGCGGCGGGTGGTGAACTCGCGGGTGTCGTTGCGGTGGATCAGGAAGAGGTCGGCGGCGATGATCGCGAGGATCCCCGCGATCGTCAGGCCCCACACCAACGGTGAGACGGACAAGGGTCAAGCACCTCCAGCGGACACGAACGAGCGCTGGAGGTCTCTCCCGCCCTGGACGAACCTCGCTCTCAGGACCTCGGAACCCGGGCCGGTGCGGACCGACCGTATTGACGGGAACCGTGCGCGGGGATACTCCCCTCCACGTTCCCCCTACAACGCGGCCTCGCCCGCAGGAGTTCCCGTCAGTGGCGGGGGCCGGCCAAATCGAGGTAGAGGGCGGCCAGCTGGTCGACGGCGTCGTCCTCGCCGGGGAGCAGGGCCGAGCGGTGCGCGGCGGCCGAGGCAAGGCGGGCGGCGAGGGCCGGGTCGTCCAGGACGCGGCTGACCGCGCGTTCGAGCGCGTCCGCGTCACCCGGCGGGACGAGCAGCGCCGCCTCGCTCTCGGGGCCGTGCAGCAGCCCGTCGCCGGGGGGACGTTCGTCCGCGCCGACCATGCCGGGGATGCCGCCGACGCGGGTCGCGACGAGCGGCCGTCCCGCCCGCAGGATCTCCTGGACGACCAGCGGCTGCCCCTCCCACACGCTCGGGACGACCGCGACGTCGGACGCGGCGAGCAGCCCGGCGACGTCCGCGCGGCGGCCGAGCAGCCGGACGGGCAGGTCCTCGGCGTCGATCCGGGCGCGCAACTCGCCTTCGAGCGGGCCGTCTCCGACGATCGCGACGAGCGGCGGCGGGGTGCGTCCGGCCCAGGCGCGGGCCGCGTCCAGGAG
>JBOHBY010000575.1:0-3214 GCA_050698635.1 Spirillospora sp. | reverse complement strand
GTCCCGCCGCGCCGCCGACGCTGCGCCGCGCGGGCATCACCCTCGACCCGGCGCGCCGCGAGGTGTTCCGGGACGGACGCTACGTCCCGCTCGCGAAGAAGGAGTTCGCCGTCCTCACCGAGCTGCTGCTCGCCGACGGCGCCGCCGTGTCCGCCGAGCAGCTGCTGGAGAAGGCGTGGGACGAGCACGCCGACCCGTTCACGGGGGCCGTCCGGCTCACCGTCCTGAAGCTGCGCCGCAAGCTCGCCGACCCGCCCGTCGTCGAGACCGTCAAGGGAGCGGGGTACCGGATCCCATGAGGCTGTCGCTGCGCGCCCGCCTGACCCTCACCTACGGCGGCCTGTTCTTCGTCGCCGGGCTGGTGCTCCTCGGCGCCACCTACGCGCTGTTCAACCAGGAGTTCTCCCGTTCGGGCGGGAAGGTCTTCGCCACCCGCGTGAACCAGGCCCCGGGCACCGGCGACCAGACCCCGGGGACCGGCGCGCCCGCGAGCAGGCCGCCGCAGAACCAGCGTTTCCTGCCCGAGGACGCCAAGCTCATGGGCGAGACCGAGCGGCTGATGAAGAAGCAGCGCGAGGAGCTGCACGACGCGGCCGTCAAATCCCTGGTCACGCAGGGGTCGATCGCGCTCGGCGTCGTCGGCGGCGCGGCGGCGGCGTTCGGGTGGCTCATCGCCGGACGGATCCTGTCCCCGCTCCACCGTGTCACCGAAACCGCCCGCCGCATCGCCGGGTCGCCCGCCGCCGACCGCGTCCTGCACGAGCGGATCGCGCTCGAAGGCCCCCGCGACGAGGTCAAGGAGCTCGCCGACACCTTCGACACGATGGTCGAGCGGCTCGACCGGTCCTTCGACGGGCCGCGCCGGTTCGTCGCCAACGCCTCCCACGAGCTGCGCACCCCGCTCACCCTGGGCCGCGCGCTGGTCGAGGTCGCGATGCACCGCGAGTCGGCGTCCCCGGACGTCCGGCAGCTCGGCGAGACCCTCCTGCAGATCAACTCGCGGCACGAGCGGCTGATCAGCGGGCTGCTGCTGCTCGCCCGCTCCGAGAACGAGATCACCTCCCGGGTTCCCGTCGACCTGGCCGACATCGTCGGGCATGTGTCGTCCCAGACCGCGCTGGAGGCCAAGGACGCCGGCATCACCGTCGAGACGGACGCCGCCGAAGCCATAACGAACGGCGACGCCCTCCTTCTGGAACGGGTGGTGCAGAACCTCCTGGAGAACGGCCTGCGCCACAACACCGAGTCCGGCTGGGTCAAGGTGTCGTGCCGGACGCGGGACGGTGAAGCCGTCCTGGAGGTGTCGAACTCCGGGCCCGCCATCCCGCCCTACGAGATCCCGGCCCTGTTCGAGCCGTTCCGGCGGCTCGACAACGACCGCATCGTGACGGCCAAGGGCGCGGGGCTCGGGCTGTCGATCGTGCAGTCGATCGTCCGGGCCCATGACGGGACGGTGACCGCCGTCCCGCGCAGGACCGGCGGCCTGCACATCACCGTGAGCCTGCCGCCGGGCGCCACGCACTGAGTTGGCCGCGTCCTCAAAGGGGCCGCGTCCTGAAGAGCGGTGGTTATAGAGCTTTGTTATGACCTGCTGGCATTACCCGGATTCGGCCGCGAGTGGGACTTTTATTGCGTTCCCTTGCCTCTCACGCGGGGTTCCCAGCCCGGAGTTCCCCCGGCACCGGAAGGGACCGCTCGATGCGCAGCATCCCCGCGGCGGCAGTGCACCGCTCCAGCCAGGGGATGACGGCGCACTGGCTCGCGTGAGAGGCGCACGGCGTACGCCGGGAGAAATGGCGGAAGCGAATGAGTACGCGTACCCGACCCGCCCGGGCACGCAGGCGGCTCTTCGTCGGCGTCGCAGGGGTGGCAGCGGCCACCTTCGCGGCATCGGGCGGAGTCGCCTCGGCCGGTGAGTTGCAGATCCAGCAGGAGGTCCAGGAGCAGAACCAGTGGTGCTGGGCCGCCAGCGGGCTGACGATCGCCAAGTTCCACGGTAAGGGCAACGTCAGCCAGAACGAGTTCTGCAACATGGCACGCAACATGCCGCAGGGCGGACGCTGCCCGAACCAGCCCGGTTACCTCCAGTGGGACCAGACGGCCTTCCAGAAGCTCGGCCTGTCCCCCGGCCAGGTCACCGGACCGCTGTCATACCAGGCCGTGGTGACCGAGATCGACGGGCAGCGCCCGATCGAGACCGGCATCTACTGGACCGCAGGCGGCGGCCACGCCCAGGTGATCTACGGCTACAACGGCCAGACGCTCTCCTACGGCGACCCGTGGCCGTCCAGCCCCAGGTACGGGCAGATGAGCCACAGCAGCTACCGCAGCAACGGCCAGTTCCGCTGGGGCGAGGCCCTGTCCAAGGTTGGAGCCTGACATGCGCACTTCAGCGAAGGTCACGGCTGCTGCCCTGATCGGCGGAACCGTCCTGATGGGCGGGAACGCGGCGATGGCCGCGGGACCGCCGTCGTCCGACGAGGCCGCGGCCGCGAAGGTCGCCGCGTCCCCCGCGACGAAGCAGTGGCTCGGGTCGTTCTTCGTCAACCTCGACCAGCACCAGAAGGGTCAGAAGACCACCCAGGCCGTCTCCCCTGCGGCGGCCGCGGCGAAGGCGCCGCAGCTCCAGGGTGACGTCCAGCGCGTGTACTCCCTGAACCCCGCGTTCGTGAAGGGCACGCAGAACGCTCCCGTCGCGACGTTCGTCTACCTGGCGGTCGGCGCGAAGTCGGCGTCCGGGCAGCAGGCCACACTGTGGCTGACCAAGCCCGGCAACAAGAGCTGGATCGTCTCCAACGTCATCTCCGGCTCCGACGAGGCCGCCTACCCGGCGATGGCCGGCGGCGGCACGGTGTTCACCGAGCCGCAGATCCGCGCCTGGTACCGGCTGAAGGACGGCCGCGTGACCGGCCTCAACGACGCGGCGAAGACGTCCGTCGGCAAGGGCGTCACGGTCGGGTCGTACCAGAAGCTCGTCACCACCAGGTACGGCGACAAGCTCCCAGGGTCCGCCTACCAGCGGTCAGGGAAACTCGGCGGCTACTCGCCCACCACTGGCGTCAGTGACCGGGCGCCGGACAGGGGCCCGGCGCCCGTGCTGATCGCACTCGGTGCCGGCGGCGCGCTGACCGCAGCCGCTGGCATCGCCGTGGCGCGGCGCCGCCGGGCGGCTTCTTACTAGCCGCCCATGTGCGGGTTCCGGGAACCGCCCCCC
>JBOHBY010000574.1:0-6118 GCA_050698635.1 Spirillospora sp. | reverse complement strand
GCCTCGGCGTGCTCCTCCAGCGCGGTCAGCCGCAGCTCCTCAAGCCGCGCGGCCGCCGCCCGCGTGAACGGCTCGTCGGCGAAGTCGGCGAACGCGGGCCCGCGCCAGAGGTCCAGCGCCTCGGCCAGCAGCGCCGCCTTCCGCTTCGCCTCGTCCGCCTGGCGCGCCTCGTCCACCAGGACCTGGAACCGCCGCTCGTCGACCCGCCCGCCGCCGGCATCAAGGAGGTATCCGACGGGACGCGACTCCACCAGCGCCCGCGCGCCCGGCTCCGCGTCCTCCAAGACCCTGCGCAGCTGCGACACCTTCACCGACAGGGAGCCCATCGGGTTGCCGGGCAGCGCGTCGCCCCACAGGTCGTCGATCAGCCGGTCGGCGGGCACCGGACGTCCCCCGCCCGCCAGCAGGTCGGCCAGCAGGGCGCGGACCTTCAGGCCGGGCACCGCGACGAGCTCGCCGTCGTCGGTCCAGACGGCGAGCGGCCCGAGCACCCCGAAGCGCACCCCCCGACACTAGCCGCGCCCACCTCCGGAAAGAGACGGTAAGAATCCGGTAATAGGTCCGGTGCACGGTGGTTCCACCACGCCGGAAGGCGAACGATCGACCACGGAGGACATCATGCGCAAGATCATCAGCTCGACGTACATCTCGCTCGACGGCGTCATCGAGAACCCGCAGAACTGGACCTCGGCCTACTTCCAGGACGAGGCCGCCGCCTACGCCCGCGACCTGCTGTTCTCCTGCGACGCGATCCTCATGGGACGCGCGACGTTCGACGGCTTCTCGCAGGCGTGGCCCGCGATGGAGGAGGCGACCGGCGACTTCGGCGCCCGGATGAACAACCTGCCCCACTACGTCGTGTCCGACACGCTGAACAAGCCCGGCTGGGGCGACACCACGGTGATCCGGCGGGCCGACGCCGCCGCGGAGATCGCCAAGCTGAAGGAGCAGGACGGCCAGGACATCCTCCAGTACGGCTTCGGCGCCGTGTCGCGGACGCTCGTCGGCAACGGCCTGCTGGACGAGCTGCGCCTGTGGATCCACCCCGTCATCGTCGGCACCGGCGACCCGGCGGACCTGCTCACCCGCGCGGACTTCGCCGCGACGTTCGAGCTGGCCGGCACCGAGTCCTTCAAGAACGGAGTGATCGTCGCGACCTACACCCCGGTCGCGAAATAGCGGCGGCCCTGGGAGCCGGGGACGGTGGCGGTGGGCGGGCACCGGGCGGCGCCTGCCTGCTGAGCGCCGCCCGGCTCCTCACCGCCCGGTCTCAGGAGAGCCGGCCGAGCACGCCGCGCAGGATGCCGGGCGTCCGGGCGGGTGGTTCCGCCTGGAGCCCGAGCCGGTTCAGGACGTCCCGGTAGCGGGTGATGTCGGCGGGCCGGTCGGGGTAGAGGGCGCCGGCGAGCTGCTCCAGGTAGACCACGTCGGGCAGCTCGGGCTCGGCGAACCGCAGCAGCGTCACCGGGCCGCACTCGGCCGCGTGCCCGCCGGACGCGAACGGCAGGATCTGCACGGTCACGTTCGGCAGCCACGCCATGTCGATCAGGAAGCGGAGCTGGTCGCGCATCGTCTCGGCGCCGCCGACCGCGCGGCGCAGGGCGGCCTCGTCCAGCACGGCCCACAGCTTCAGCGGGTCGGCCCGCTCGAACACGCGGCGGCGGCGCATCCGCATCTCGACGCGCCGTTCGATCTCGTCCGCCGCCGCCTCCGGATGCCGGGCCATGAGAAGGGCGCGGGCGTAGTCGGGGGTTTGCAGCAGTTCGGGGATGTCCTGGACCTCGTACACGCGGGCGACCACGGCCCCCTGCTCCAGCCCCAGATAGGGCTCGAACCAGGTGGGCACCATGTCGCTGTACTCCTGCCACCAGCTCGGCCGGTTCGCGAGGTCGACGAGCTCCAGCATCGAGTCGCGGCGGCCGGGGTCGGTCACGCCGTAGAGGCTCAGCAGGTCGGTGACGTCGCGTTCCTTGAGCCCGACGCGGCCCAGCTCCATCCGGCTGATCTTGGAGTGGGAGCCGCGGATCTCGTAGCCGGCGTCCTCGGTGGAGATCCGCGCCGCCTCACGCAAGCGCCGCAGCTGCGACCCGACCAGCATGCGCAGCACCGTCGGGCCCGCGGCCCGGTGTCCCCGCGCGCGCCTCTGAGGTGGGACGATCCGCCGCGGCCACGTGTCGGCCACGTCGTCCGGATGCTCTCCCACGAACGCCTCCTCGATCGCGCAAGAACCTTTCTCCTCGCCGAAGTTACTCGTAAATCACTGACTTGCCCAGCTATCCCGAATGTCCGATTTTGTGGCATTCTCGGCGGATGCGCCATCACCTCGGGCGCGTACCCCCGGTGACCTGGCACGATACGGCTCCAAGAAAATCTTGGAAGAAGTTCGGGCCGCGATGTCGATCCGGCCGGCCCCTCTTCGACGCGTCAGTGAAGGGCCGGGAGGGACCGGCCGACCGCGAGACCCGAGACCCGAGACCCGAGACCCGAGGAGACCACGATGCGTTTCTTGCTGATGACCACCGACGACAACTCCGCCGACACCCCGCCGGACGAGGCCATGATGATCGAGATGGGCAGGTTCATCGAGGAGACGTCCAAGGCCGGGGTGCTGCTGGCCACCGGCGGGCTGGAGCCGCACGGCACCCGGATCGCCTCGTCCGGCGGCAGGATCACCGTCACGGACGGCCCGTTCGCCGAGGCCAAGGAGTCCGTCGTCGGGTTCGCGCTGGTCGAGGTGCGCACCAAGGAGGAGGCGGTGGAGCTGTCCAAGCGCTTCTACTCGATCGTCGGGGACGGCGAGGGCGTCATCAAGCAGGTGTTCGGCCCCGGCGACCCCTTCCCCGGCCAGTGAACCGCCGCTGAACCGCCGCCGGACCGCCGCTGAGCTTGCGCGGCGGCCGGTGCGGGTGCTCTCATCGGCAGCGTGACGACAGCGGACAGGTCCGGTGTGCACGCGAGCGTCGACGCGGTGTGGCGGCTGGAGGCAGCCCGCATCATCGCCGGCCTCGCCCGGATGGTGCACGACATCGGATTCGCCGAGGAACTCGCGCAGGACGCGCTGGTCGCCGCGCTCGAACAGTGGCCGGAGTCAGGCGTCCCGGACAACCCGGGCGCCTGGCTCATGGCCGTCGGCAAACGGCGCGCCATCGACCGGATCCGGCGCGGCCGGCGCCTTGAGCACAAGCTCGCCGAGATCGGCCGCGACCTGGAGACGCAGGCGCCACCGGAGATCGACGTCCCGGACGACGAGCACATCGAGGACGACGTGCTCCGCCTCGTCTTCACCGCGTGCCATCCCGTCCTGTCCACGCAGGCGCGGGTCGCGCTGACGCTGCGGATGCTCGGCGGGCTGACCACCGAGGAGATCGCGCGGGCGTTCCTCACGTCCGAGCCGACCGTGGCGCAGCGGATCGTCCGGGCCAAGCGGACGCTGTCGGACGCGGGCGTCCCGTTCGAGGTCCCCGAGGGGCCGGACCGCGCCGCGCGGCTGTCGTCCGTCCTTGAGGTCATCTACCTGATCTTCAACGAGGGGTACGCGGCGACCACCGGCGACGACTGGGTGCGGGCCGACCTGTGCCTGGAGGCGCTGCGCCTCGGCCGGATCCTCGCCGAGCTCGCACCGGGCGAGCCGGAGGTGCACGGGCTCGTCGCGCTGATGGAGATCCAGGCGTCGCGGACGAGGGCGCGCACCGGGCCGTCCGGCGAGCCCGTCCCGCTCGCCGACCAGGACCGCGGCCGCTGGGACCGCCTCCTCATCCACCGCGGCTTCGCCGCCCTGCTCCGGGCCAAGGCCATCGGTGAACCGCCCGGCCCCTACGTTCTGCAAGGCGCGATCGCCGCGTCGCACGCGCAGGCCCTCTCCCCCGAGGACACCGACTGGACGCAGATCGCGTCCCTCTACGAGATCCTCGCGAGCGTCGCCCCGTCGCCGGTCGTGGAGCTGAACCGGGCGGTCGCGGTCGGCATGGCGCACGGGCCGGAGAAGGGCCTCGAAGTCGCCGACGCCCTCGTGGACGAGCCGTCCCTGCGCGGCTACCACCTGCTGCCGAGCGTCCGCGGCGACCTGCTCGCCCGGCTCGGCCGCGCCGACGAGGCCCGGACGCAGTTCGAGCGGGCCGCGGAGCTGTCCCGCAACGCCCCCGAACGCAAGATCCTCCTCGCCCGCGCCGCCGCCCTGAACACCGGCGTCACCCCGGACGACGGCACCCCTCGCTAACCCTCGGGGACCACCCCCTGCCCACCCCACGAAGCACGGCTGGGAACATGAGCGAAACGGTGTTCGCTGCTTAGGGAAAGCCGAACCTCCGGGAGGAACCGGTGATCGATCACTCGGACGTCCAGGACGCCGCCGCGCGGGTGGCGGGCCACATCCGCCGCACACCCACGCTCGCCGTGGACCCGGCGCCGCTCGCGCCCGCCGCGCGCATGTGGCTGAAGCTGGAGCTGACCCAGCACACCGGGTCGTTCAAGGCGCGCGGCGCGTTCAACCTCATCCTCGCCGCGCGGGACGAGGGCAGGATGCCGGACGCGGGCGTCGTCGCGGCGTCCGGAGGCAACGCGGGCCTGGCGTTCGCGTACGCGGCGTCGCAGGTGGGCGTCCCCGCGGAGGTGTACGTGCCTGAGACGGCGCCGCCGGTGAAGGTCGCCCGGCTGCGCGGGCTCGGCGCCACGGTCGTGCAGGTCGGCACCCGGTACGCCGAGGCGCACGACGCCGCCACCAAGCGCGCCGCCGACACCGGGGCGCTGCTGTGCCACGCCTACGACCTCCCTGAGGTCTGCGCCGGCCAGGGCACGCTCGGCATGGAGATCCTGGAGGACACCGGTGGGGAGATCGACACCGTCCTGCTGGCGGTCGGCGGCGGAGGGCTGATGGCGGGCGTCGCCGCCGCACTCGAAGGACGCGCCCGCGTCGTCGGCGTCGAACCCGAACTGGCCCCGACCCTCGAACGCGCCCTGCACGCCGGACGCCCGGTCGACGTGGACGTCTCCGGCGTGGCCGCCGACTCGCTCGGCGCGTCCCGGCTCGGCGAGATCGCGTTCTCCGTCGCCTCCCGGACGGAGGTGCTGCCGGTGCTGGTCACCGAGGAGGCGATCATCGAGGCGCGCCGGTTCGTGTGGGACGAGTACCGCCTGGTCGTGGAGCAAGGCACCGCCGCCGCCGTGGCCGCGCTCCGCTCCGGCGCCTACCGCCCGGCCCCCGACGAGCGCGTCATGGTCGTGCTCTGCGGGGCCAACACCGACCCGTCCGACCTGGTCTGACACTACGGCCCCAGTTGGGCGGCGAGAGCGCGGGCCTCCCGCACGACGTTGGACGATCCCTTCCTGGCCGCGAGCACCCCGACCTCGGGAATGGCGCCACGCGCACCCGACCAGCGCGCCGTCTTGCCCCCGAGCGCGATCAGCCGCCCCAACCCATGCACCGGACGCTCCCCCGCCCCAGGGCACAGCACGGCCAGCGCCGCGGCGATCGTCTCCCAGACCGCGGCGTACGCGCCCGCCCCGGCCGCCCGTTCGAGGGCCTCGATGATCCTGACCGACTGGATGTCGCCGTCGAGGACGAGCCGTCCGATGTGGCGGCCGAACTCGACGGCGGGCAGGTCACCACGCGCGGCCATGGTGAGCAGCACCTCGTCGGCGTCCGCGCGGCGGCGGCGCAGCATCAGCTGGCGCGCCAGGAAGCGCCCGACGGCCTTGGCGAACGGCCCGTCCCCCGGCGTGAGCCGGACGAACTCCTTGAGCGTCGTCCCGTGGTGCAGGTGGATTCCGCGCGGCAGATACGGCAGGAGGTGCGCCGCGACGACGTCCGGGTGGGACGGCAGCAGCCGTGACCAGACCCGTTGGTCGGCGTTGCGGTCGCCGAGGGCGTACCTGGGCGGGGCCGTGAACACCGCATCGACCAGTGGCAGCCCGGTCGGCGGTGCGCTGATCACCGCCTCCGGATCATCGTCTTCGAGCGGCCGCATCGAGACCTCGGGCACGGGAAGCCCGCCCTTGGCCAGCCATGTCGCCGCGGTCCGCCCGGCAGGTGAGGTCAGCGCGGCGGCGCGCCGGACCGCCTCGGCGCCGATGTCGCGGGGCAGCCGCAGCAGCGCCTGCTGGAGGTCGGCGGGCCCGGTCT
>JBOHBY010000573.1:0-1737 GCA_050698635.1 Spirillospora sp. | reverse complement strand
GCGCGCCGACATGGAGCAGCTCGTCGCGGCGATCAGCACACCGCTCGTGCAGCTCATGACGCAGGCCCACCTGCACCGCACCGGAACGGCGCGGGTCGGGGTCGGCGACGTGCTCGACGTCGGGACGCGCCTGGTGCGCGGCCTGCGCGACGCCGGTGTGGAGACCATCGGCGAGCCCGGCGCGGTGGAGCCGTTCGACCCGTCCCGGCACGATCCGCTGGGCGAGACCGAGGGGAAGGTCGAAGCGGAACGGCAGGTCGTGGTGCGTGTGCCGGGCCTGCTGTACGAGGGACGCGTCGTGCGCAAAGCCGGTGTCGAGCCCACCGACGAGTCCGCGGACGAGGGGACGGGCTGATGGCGGGCCGGCTGGGAATCGACTTCGGAACCAGCAACACGGTCGTGGCGGCCTGGGACGAGGCCACGGGACAGGCGACCTCGCTGCACATCCCCGACTATGGACGGTTCTTCGGCCACGGCGACGACAAGGTGCCGGTGGTTCCGTCCGTCATCCACTACACCGCGGACGAGCGGCGGCGGCTCATCGGCGACCAGGTCCTGGCGTCGAACCTGTACGACGCCGAAGGCACCTTCCGCTGGATGAAGCGCTACATCTCCAACCGCAGCCCGCTGAAGGTCAAGGTGGGCGGGCGCCGCCTGTCGCACTTCACCGCCGGACGCGACTACCTGTCCGCCGTCCTCGGGTTCGCGGCACTGGAGGCGGCGGCGGAGGGCGAGGAGATCGCGCTGACCGCGCCGGTCGAGTCGTTCGAGCACTACGAGGACTGGCTGGCGGAGGCGGCCGAGGCCGCCGGGCTGCCCCGGTTCCGGCTGATCGACGAGCCGTCCGCGGCGGCGCTCGGGTACGGCGCGCACATCCAGCCCGGCAACGTCTACCTGATGTTCGACTTCGGCGGCGGGACGGTGCAGGCCGCGGTCGTCCGCGTGCAGGACGAGGACGACCGCGCCGCGTCCGGGCGGGCGTGCCGTGTGCTCGGCAAGGCAGGCGACGAGATCGGCGGCGCCACCATCGACCAGTGGATCTTCGAGGAGCTGCTGGCCCGCACCGGCCGCTCCGACGCCGACGACGGCGTCCGCCGGATCAGCCGCGCGCTGCTCGTCGAGTGCGAGCGCGCCAAGGAGGCGCTGTCGGACCCGGCGCGCGACCACGCCGAGATCAGCGTCATGGACCCCGGCACCGGCGCGGTGCTCGGCGCCGACCTCGTCCGCACCGGCGACGACGGCGCGCGGACGGTCGGCTTCGAGGAGCTGCTCGACCGGCGGGAGCTGTTCTCCCGCATCGACCGGGTCGTGCGCCGCGCGCTGCGTGCGGCGGCGGGCCGCGGCTACGACGAGGACGACCTGGCCGCCGTGCTGATGGTCGGCGGGAGCAGCCTGATCCCGTCGGTGCGCCGCACCCTGGAGCGCATCTTCGGGCGCGACAGGGTGCTCAGCGACCGTCCGCTGGACGCCGTCGCGCGGGGCGCCGCCGCGTACGCCGCCGGGACGGACTTCTACGACCACGTCCAGCACGACTACGCGGTCCGCTGGTTCGACCGGGCGGCCGGACGCTACGAGTACCGGGTCTGCGTCCGCGCCGGGACCGCCTACCCGACGGCCGAGCCGGTCGACACGATGACGGTGCGCGCCACCCACGACGGGCAGCGGGAGCTCGGCATCGCCATCTACGAGCTGGGCGGACGGCGGCGCGGCGGCGGTGGCGCGGACACCGAGCTGGTG
>JBOHBY010000572.1:0-4432 GCA_050698635.1 Spirillospora sp. | reverse complement strand
GTCCACACGGGACACGCCGACGTCCAGGACGGCCGCGCCCGGCTTGACCATGTCGGCGCTGATCAGCCCGGGGACCCCGGCGGCGGCCACGACGATGTCGGCGCGGCGGGTGTGGGCCGCCAGGTCGCGGGTCGCGGTGTGGCAGAGGGTGACGGTCGCGTTCTCGGTGCGGCGGGTGAGCAGGAGGCCGAGCGAGCGTCCGACGGTGATGCCGCGACCGACGACGGTGACGTCGGCGCCCTTGATCGGGACGTCGAAGTGGCGGAGCAGCTCGATGATGCCCTTCGGCGTGCAGGGCAGCGGGCCCGGCTGCATGAGGACGAGCCGTCCGAGGTTCGTGGGGTGCAGGCCGTCGGCGTCCTTGGACGGGTCGATCCGCTCCAGCACGCGCTGCTCGTCCAGGCCCTTCGGCAGCGGAAGCTGGACGATGTAGCCCGTACAGGCCGGGTCGGCGTTCAGCTCGGCGACGGCGCGTTCGACGTCGTCCTGTGCGGCGGTGGCGGGCAGGTCGCGGCGGATGCTCTCGATGCCGACCTCGGCGCAGTCGCGGTGCTTCATGTTGACGTAGGAGCGGCTGCCTGGGTCGTCGCCGACCAGCACGGTGCCGAGCCCGACCGACACGCCCCGGTCGCGGAGCGCCTCGACGCGCGTCTTGAGGTTCGAGCGGATCTCGGCGGCCGTGGCCTTGCCGTCCAGAATCTGTGCCGTCATGCGTTCCTCCACGGGGATGGGTGGTTCCCGTCCACCCAGGCGCGCGGTGTACGGACCGTCGTTCGCTCCCCGGTGGTGATCCACCTTGACCGCGCCAGTCGCGTGAACGCCCATGGTATCGGGCGGGCTTCCGGTGTCCCGGCGCGCGGCGAAGCGCGGCGGAATGGTTCGGGGAAATCGGGCGCGAGTGGCCCTGCCGGGCGCCGCCGGTCCGCTCCTAGCGTGATCGGCATGAGTGACGCATGGTTCGAGAGGCCCGTCCTGACCGGGCGATACGTGCGGCTGGAACCCCTGACGGCGGAGCACGCCGAGGGGCTGTTCGAGGCGTCCAAGGACCCGGTGGTCTGGCGGTGGCTGAGCGAGCGGCAACCGGCGTCCGCCGACGAGATGCGGACGCAGGTCGGCAGGGCCCTCGCGATGTGCGGGCGGCGCCTGCGGCTGCCGTGGGCGCAGATCGACATCGCGACCGGGGAGGTCGCCGGGACGACGTCGTACTACGAGATCGTCCCCGTCCACCGCGGGCTGTGCATCGGGTACACGTGGCTGGGGTCGCGGTGGCAGCGGTCGGGGTTCAACACCGAAGCGAAGCTGCTGCTGATGGAACGCGCGTTCGACGTTCTCGGGGCGATCCGGGTCGGCTGGCACACCCACGTGCGCAACGACCGGTCGCGCGCGGCGATCGAGCGGCTCGGCGCGTCGTTCGAGGGCGTCCAGCGCAAGAACCGGATCCGCGAGGACGGCTCGATCCGCGACACCGCCGCCTATGCCATGACGGACGACGACTGGCCCGCCGCAGCAGGGGCACTGCGGGCCAGGCTCCGCTGACCTGTCACCGGGTTCAGGGAGCAGTCAGTCTTCGGAGCCCTCGCGCCGGGCGAGGATGCGGTCGGTGCCGTGCCAGCCGAGATGGGCGGCGAGCATCGCGGCGGCGACCGCGGCGGCCAGCCCGATGACCTGCCGCGACTCCATCAGCAGCCCGTCCGCCCGGTACACCACGACCAGCATGAGGGACATCAGCAGATCCATCGCGCCTCCACACGGATTCGCCCGCGCCGGGGGGTTCGGGAAGGTCCAGAGAGGTCAGGGGGCGCGGCCAGGCCGAGGCTACCCGGTGCGAAAAGTAAAGAATCCCCAGGTAAACCCGGTGTGGCCGTGTCGTGCGCCACACCGGGTCCACCTCGGGATCAGTGGAAGAAGTGCCGGACGCCGGTGAAGTAGAGGCTGATGCCGGCCCGCTCGGCGGCGGCGATCACCAGGTCGTCCTTGACGGAACCGCCCGGCTCGACGATCGCGCGGACGCCCGCCTCGGTCAGCACCTCGAGACCGTCCGGGAACGGGAAGAACGCGTCGGACGCGCCGACCGCGGACGCGGCCCGCTCGGCACCGGCCCGCGCGACCGCGAGCTTGGCCGAGTCGACCCGGTTGACCTGGCCCATCCCGACGCCGACGGTCGCGCCGCCCGCCGCGAGCAGGATCGCGTTCGACTTCACCGACCTGATCGCCCGCCACGCGAACGCCAGGTCGCGGAGCGTGGCCTCGTCGACGGCAGGGCCGGTCTTCAGCTCCCAGGTGGACGGGTCGTCGCCCTCCGCGTCAACGTGGTCGACGTCCTGGAGCAGGATGCCGCCGTCGATGCGCCGGTACTCGGTGGCCTCGCTGGCGGCGCCCGCAGGGGCGTCCGGGCAGACCAGCAGCCGGATGTTCTTGAACCGGGTGGTCAGGACGGTCACGGCCTCGTCCTCGAACGACGGCGCGACGAGCACCTCGGCGAAGCTCTCGGTGACCTGCCGCGCCATGTCCGCGGTGACCGGACGGTTCGCCGCGATGACGCCGCCGTACGCCGACACGGGGTCGCAGGCGTGCGCCTTGCGGTGCGCCTCCGCGATGTCGGCGCCGACCGCGATGCCGCATGGATTGGCGTGCTTGATGATCGCCACGCAGGGTTCGGTGAAGTCGTGGGCGGCGCGGCGGGCGGCGTCGGTGTCCACGTAATTGTTGTAGGACATCTCCTTGCCGTAGAGCTGCTCGGCCCCGGCAAGCCCGGACTCGCCGGGCGAACGGTAAAGCGCGGCCCGCTGGTGCGGGTTCTCGCCGTAGCGGAGGGTGTTCGACCGCTCCCAGGTGGCGCCGAGGAAGTCGGGCCACCGCGTCTCGGCGGCCGTCTCGTCGGGCGCGTACTCGCTCGCGAACCACGACGCGACGGCCACGTCGTAGGACGCGGTGTGCGCGAACGCCAACGCGGCGAGACGGCGTCGCTCCTCAAGCGTGAAACCGCCTGCGCGCACGGCCTCCAGGACGTCCGCGTAGGCGGAAGGGTCGACGACGACCGAAACGCTCACGTGGTTCTTCGCGGCGGCGCGCACCATCGTCGGCCCGCCGATGTCGATCTGCTCGACGCACTCGTCCGGCGCCGCGCCCGACGCGACGGTCTCGGCGAACGGGTACAGGTTCGCCACGAGCAGGTCGAACGGCTCGACGGCCAGGTCGTCGAGCTGCTGGAGGTGGTCCTGCTTGCGGCGGTCGGCGAGCAGGCCCGCGTGGACGTTCGGGTGCAGGGTCTTGACCCGTCCGTCCAGGCACTCGGGGAACCCGGTGAGCTTCTCCACCTTCATCACCGGGACGCCCGCGGCGGCGATCCGTCCCGCCGTGGACCCGGTCGAGACGATCTCCACGCCCGCCTCGTGCAGGCCCCGGGCCAGGTCCTCCAGCCCGCTCTTGTCGTACACGCTGATCAGTGCGCGCTTAATCGCCACCCGACTCACCGGCCGAGCTCCCCTCTTGATCGGACGGACCCGTGCCGTCTGATTCCGCTGCATCGCCTGCATGGCCTGTACGGCCTGTGTGACCTGCATGGCCTGTACCGCCTGTGTGGCCCGTATCGCCTTTGTCGCCGCAGGTCTCGCACTTCAGCGAGACCCGCCTGCCGTGCGCCGTCCAGCCGTCGCGGGCGAGCCGTCCGACGACGTCGACCAGGAGCCCGCGCTCCACCCGCTTGATCCGCTCGTGCAGGGAGTCCTCGTCGTCGTGCCAGCGCACGGGGACGGTCGCCTGGGCGATGACGGGCCCGGTGTCCACTCCTTCGTCGACGAAGTGAACCGTACTGCCCGTCACCTTCACCCCGTACGCCAGGGCGTCCCGTACGGCGTGGGCGCCGGGGAACGAGGGCAGCAGCGCGGGGTGGGTGTTGACCGTCCGGCCGCCGAACCGCGCCAGGAAGCGCGGCCCGAGGATCTTCATGAACCCGGCGGACACCACGAGATCGGGCTCGTGCCGCGCCACCGCGTCGGTCAGCGCCGCGTCCCAGTCATCCCGAGACGGGAAATCAGGGATGCAAAGGGTAAAAGCGGGCACACCGGAGCGTTCGGCGCGGGCAGTTCCCTCGATATCGGGGCGGTCCGCCCCCACGGCCACGACTTTCGCCCCGTAGGCTGGATCCGCGCACGCGTCGAGCAGCGCTTGTAGGTTGGTCCCCGCGCCGGAGACGAGGACGACGAGCCGGGCGGACACCATGACTCCCTGGTGGACGATGCTGGTGGACGACGACGGGGATCGGCGAAGGTTCGCCGGACGGGCCGACACGAAGCCTATCTGGCCCGCTCGGCGCCCCCAGAACGCGGATCAGGGGGTATCGGTATCACTGCCCAGGAGGAACAGGACGTGAGCGAGCAGCCGGGCCCGCCCGCCCAGCCCGAGGACCGCCCCGGCGGCCGACCGGCGGGAG
>JBOHBY010000571.1:0-1929 GCA_050698635.1 Spirillospora sp. | reverse complement strand
GTGCTGTTCGCGGCGGCGGATCGCGGCGCCGCGCCGGCGGCGGCGAAGATCGCGCACGGCCGTCCGGTGTCTTCCGATGCTACCAACCGGGCGGCGGGCATGAAGAAAGCCGGGACGCGGCGTCCCGGCTTCCGTGCCGGCGTCGAGCGGAGCTCGTCCGTTGGATGGTGGTGGGTGGGGGCTGGAGGACGGTGTCGAGCGGAGCTCGTCCGTTGGATGGTGGTGGGTGGAGGCTGGAGGACGGTGTGTCCGGTGTGCGGGGCGTACACCGGCTCGGTGACCGTCGTGGTGCGTTAGCGGGGCGGCCCGGGGAAGGAGGGCCGCCCGCGATTCTCAGTCGGCGTACTTCGGCGGCAGGGCGTCCTCGGCCGCCTGGAAGATGCGCTGGACGTCGCCTTCGGTCAGGATCGTCGGACGGCGGCGCAGGTAGGCCCGCGCCCGGTTGCCCGCGTAGACGTCGACGTCCCTGACCCGCATGACCTTCCACGGGATGGACGGCCCGTAGATCGCCACCGAGGGCTGCACGGGTACGTCGAAGCCGACCCGTTCGGCGAGGATGTTGCTCGCCATCTGGGCCTCCCAGCGTGCCTCGTCCAGCCGGTCCTTCTTGTTGAAGGGGCCGTGGAACAGCTTGAGGTGGGACATCGTGCGCACGGGGAGGCGCTTGTCCCACTTCTCGGAGTCGATGGCGTAGACGCCGCTCGGACCGATCACCAGGTGGTCGATCCGCCCGTCGCTGACGCCGTCGTCGTCGCGTGGCACGGCCCGCGCGTGGAGCACGAGGTAGCCGTTGCGCTGCAGGGACTTCAGCTGCTTCTCCGTGCGCCGTTCCGCGGCCGAGGACTTCTGCCAGGCGGTGACGGTGGAGTTGCGGCGCGACCGGCGGACGTAGTCCGCGATGACCACCAGGACCGCGACGGTGAGGCCGAGCCGCCAGCCGATCAGGACCGAGACGACGACGCCGGCCACGAGGGCGGCGCCGGCGCGCTGGATCCACAGGCGCGTCCTCGGGTCGTCGAGCATCGCCGCGGCGGTGCGCTCTTCCTCTTCGGGACGCTCCGTCACCGGAGACTCGTGATGGTGCTCACTCGCTTCCTCCGACCCCGCTGCCTTCGACGTGCCCGATCGGGCCCGGGGCTGGCCCCTGGCCCCCTGTGTGTTGCCCCGCTCCATGATCGCCATAAGTGACGCTCCGTATTCCTTTCCCATCGGGGGCATGATCCTCCGTGCGCACAGTAATCATCCGCGGGGTTGGCGACTAGTCATGCCGGGTTAATAGTTTTGTCGCCATCCGTGGGTGATTCACTGACGTGCGGGATGGGTACGTCAGTAATCTTCTCCTTTCGCCGCTGCGTCGTGCTTGCCCTCTTTGATGCCCGCGCACACGGCGTCTAGCGTTCCGGATCGTGACACGAATCCATGACCTCAGCGCCGCCCAGATGGCGGCGGCCGTCCGCACCGGGGAAGTATCCCCGGTCGAGCTCACCGACCACTACCTGGCCCGCGTCGAACGGCTCAACGAGCAGGTCGGCGCCTACGCGACGGTCACCGCCGAGCGCGCCCGCGACGAGGCGCGGCAGGCGGAGAAGGCCGTGAAGGACGCCGCCGACCCCGCCGATCTGCCGCCCCTGCACGGCGTTCCCGTCCCGGTCAAGGACCTGAACATGGTGGACGGCGTCCGGTTCACCATCGGATCGGGCGTGTACACCGGTCTGACCGGGTTCGCGGACGACTACGTCGTGTCGCGGCTCAGGCAGGCGGGGTCGGTGCTCCTCGGCAAGACGGCGACGCCCGAGTTCGGGCTGCCCTGCTACACCGAGGGCGACGTCTCGCCGCCCGCCCGGACGCCCTGGGACCTGTCCAGGTCGGCGGGCGGTTCGAGCGGCGGGGCCGCGGCGGCGGTGGCGTCCGGGCTGGCGCCGGTCGCGC
>JBOHBY010000570.1:0-1768 GCA_050698635.1 Spirillospora sp. | reverse complement strand
GTCTCTCACCCTGGCTACGAACGGGTTCGACGCCATTCGACATCTCCGCGAGAAAATCTTCCGCCGGGGTAACACCCGGATCCGCCGGGGTGGCACCCGGATCCGCTGTCACATCCGGGGACGCGGCGGTGTCTTCATGCCGAACAGCTGAAACGCACATCTCCAGGGAGTACCCCATGGCGCTACGTCTTCCGAAGGCCGAGCTTCCCGCCGAGCTCAGGGACAACATGATCGAGCAACTCGGCGGCGTGGCCGAGAACGTCGAGGTGCTGTGGCACAACCCCGCCCTCGCCAGGGACAACCTGGAGTTCGGCGCCAAGGCGGGCGCGTGGAACGCGGCCGACGCCACCCTCAAGTCGTTCGCGCACATGGCCGTCGCGGCGATGATCGGCTGCAGCTGGTGCCTCGACGTCGCCTACTTCCAGGCCCACAACGACGACCTGGACCTGGCCAAGGCGAGCCAGGTCCCGCGCTGGCGCACCTCGGACGTGTTCACCCCGCTGGAGCGGGACGTGATGGAGTACGCCGAGGCCATGTCGAGCACGCCGCCGACCGTCACCGACGAGCAGTACGCCGGCCTGCTGGAGCGGCTCGGCCCGGCGGCGATGGTCGAGCTCACCACGCTCATCGCCTACGCCAACCTCGCGACCAGGGCCAACGTGGCGAACGGGGTCACCTCGCAGGGCTTCTCCGACGCCTGCGAGGTGCCACTGGCCGGGGCCCCCGCATCCACCCCATGACCGGGGACCCGTTCGTCGCCCACCGCAGCCTGCTGTTCACCGTCGCCTACGAGATGCTCGGGTCGGCGGCCGACGCGGAGGACGTGCTGCAGGAGTCCTGGCTGCGGTGGGACGCCGTCGACCACGCGCGGGTGGACGACCCGCGCGCCTACCTCGTCCGGGTCGTGACCCGGCAGGCGCTCAACCGCCTGCGGACGCTGTCGCGCAGCCGCGAGGACTACGTCGGCGAGTGGCTGCCGGAACCGCTGCTGACCAGCCCCGACGTCGCCGACGACATCGACCTCGCGGAGAGCGTCTCGATCGCGATGCTGACCGTGCTGGAGACGCTCGCGCCGACCGAGCGGGCGGTGTTCGTCCTCCGCGAGGTCTTCGACGTCCCCTACGGGGAGATCGCCGAGGCCGTCGGCAAGCCCGCCGCCACGGTCCGGCAGATCGCGCGGCGGGCCCGCGACCGCGTGGCGGCCAGGCGGCCCCGGGTGCGGGTGAGCCGGTCGGAGCAGCAGGTCGTGGTGGAACGGTTCCTCGCCGCGGTGCGGACCGGGCGGGTGAAGGAGCTGATGGACGTCCTGGCACCCGACGTGGTCCTGATCGCCGACGGCGGCGGGATCGCGGCCGCCGCCCCCGCCCCGATCCACGGCGCCGAGCTCGTCGCGGCGTTGCTCGCCCGCCCGGACCGGACGGTCTCGGCCGTCTGGCTCAACGGCGCGCCCGCCGCCCGGATCGAGGACGGCGGGCGCGTCTCCGCGGTGAGCCTGGTGGTCGAGAACGGGCGGGTGACCCGGATCCACGCGATGGCGAACCCGCGGAAACTGACCCGGCTCGACGAGCCCGCCGAACTCGCCCGATAGCCCGGCGGCCTCGGGCGCCGTCGGCGTCAGACGGAGGTGGACTTGGCGGGCGCGGGGGCGTCCGCCGCGTCCTGGGGCTCGTCCACCGCTGAACGGCCCGGGATCAGCACTGCGGCCAGCAGGCCCGCCGCCAGCGCGATGCCCGCGGCGGTCAGCATGCCGAGCCGGTACCCGTCGGTG
>JBOHBY010000569.1:0-3005 GCA_050698635.1 Spirillospora sp. | reverse complement strand
CCGAGAAACCTTGTGATCTTCCAGGGATCTTCATGGGTTGTGTCCTTTTCGGGGTGGGCGGCGGGGCTCAGGGGGTGATCTCAGCGGAACATTCCTCGTTTGAGCAGGTTGCGGGCGATGATGATGCGCTGGATCTCGGACGTGCCTTCCCAGATACGTTCGATCCGGGCGTTGCGATAGGCGCGTTCGACATAGGTCTCGTTCATGTAGCCGGTGCCGCCGAAAATCTGCAGCACCCGGTCGGCGACCCGGCCGAGTGCCTCGGTGGCGAACAGTTTCGCAGCGGCCGACTTCGCGTGCACGATCTTTGGCGCGCTGCCCTGGTCGGCCGACCACGCCGCCTCGTAGGTGATCAGCCGAGACGCATGTAGATCGGTCGCACAATCGGCGAGCATGAACTGGATGGCCTGGTAGTCGGCTATCGGACGGCCGAATTGGACGCGCTGTTTCGCCCATTCGACGCCGTCGTCGATGAGCCTGGCCATCGGGCCGAGGCAGCGCGCGGCGGTCATGATGCGTCCCGCGCTGAGCGCGCCGTGGCCGAGGCTGAAACCGCGCCCTGGATCGCCGAGCACGTTCCCCTCAGGGACGGCGCAGTCGTCGAATACGAGTTCTGCCTGGCGGTAGCCGCGGTGCCCCATTGTTTTGTGAAGCTGGCCGACACTGAAGCCGGGCGTGCCTTTCTCGACGAGGAACGCGGTGATGCGGTCTTCGTCACGGTCCGGGTGGGTCAGGGCGAACACGATGGCGAAGTCGGCCGTGTCGCCGTGGCTGATGAAGCGTTTTCGGCCGTTGATGACCCAGGAGCCGTCACGGAGTTCGGCGCGGGTACGAATGCCCGCCGCGTCCGAGCCCGTGTCGGGTTCGGTGAGCGCGAAGCACCATTGGAGGTCGCCGCGCACACTCGGGATGAGGAACCGTTCGCGCTGGTCGTCGTCACAGGCCAGCAGGACGCTCGGCGTGGTCGGCACGACCTCGGCGACACCGCCCGCGGCGCGGAACAGCACTTCGGTGACGAGGACCTGGCTGAGCACGTCCATTCCGCCGCCGCCGATTTCCTCCGGCATGCCCATCGAGTTCAGGCCGATGGCGACGGCCCGTTCGCGGATGCGGCGCTCGACGTCCTCGGGAAGGCCGTCGTGCTCCTCGACGTAGTCCTCGTGCGGAATCAGCTCGGTCTCGGTGAACCGGCGGACCGTCTCGCGGAATTCCACGAGATGGTCGGGAATCGCGAAGTCCATCAGTTTCCTTTCACGGGCGTGCCGGGGACGATGAGCGCGTCCAGCGCGACGCAGCCGTCGGGGCGGCACAGCAGCGGGTTGACGTCGATCTCGGCGATCTCCGGGACGTCGGCCAGCAGGCGGCCGATCCTGATCGCGGTGTCGGCGAGCGCGTCGAGGTCGGCGGGTTCGGCGCCGCGCAGGCCGCCGAGCAGGGCGCCGATCTTGAGGCGGGCCAGGACGGCGCGGACGTCGTCGCGGCCGAACGGCCAGAGCAGGCCGGCGGCGTCGTCGAGCAGTTCGGTGAGGACGCCGCCCGCGCCGATGACCACCAGCGAACCGGCGGCGTCGTTGCGGCCGCCGACGATCAGCTCGATGCCCGGCGCCGCCATCTTCTCGACGAGCACGTCCGTCGCCGTTGACGTGTCGACGCGCTCGCCGATGCGGTGGACGGCGTCGCGCAGCGCCTTCTCGTCGGCCAGCCCAACCTCGACACCGCCGATGTCGGACTTGTGGGCGACCCCGGCGGCGTGGATCTTGCACACCACCGGGTAGCCGATCCGCGCGGCGATCTCCACGGCGGCATCGGCGTCGGCGGCCACCTCGCCGGGAGGCGAAGCCACGCCGTAGACGGCAAGGAGTCGTTTCGCCTCGGCCTCGGACAACGGGGCGTTTCGCAGGATTTCCGCGGCCTGGCGGCGGGTGTGGGGGGCGGTCGGCTCGGGGGCCATCCCGCCCGCCGGTGGGCGCGGCTCGCCGGCGAGCGCGATGGCGCGGAGGGCGGGGCGCGTCCCGGCGAGCAGGACGACGCCGTTCCGCCTGGCCAGGTCGGTCAGGCCGGGGGCGAGGTCGGTGGTGGTCGTCATCATGACGACGGGGACGTCGAGTTCGGCGGCGGCCTCCCCGGTGCCGCCGATCATCTCCGTCCAGCCGACCTCGTCGAGCGGGTCGGCGTGGGTGGGGGCGTCGCCGGCGAACGCGACGACGTCGACGGACGGGCAGTCCCCCATCGCGCGCGCGGCGGCGCGGTACACGTCCTGGTCGCCCCAGGCGTTCGCGCCCAGGTCGAGCGGGTTGTGCACCGACATGTACGGGGGCAGCACGGCGGCCAGCGCGGTCTCGGCGGCGGGGTCCAGGACGGCGAGCGGCACGCCGGTGTCGTCGGCGAGGTCGGCGATCAGTCCGCATTCGCCGCCGGAGCTGGCGAAGAAGCCGATGGCGCTGCCGCGCGGCCGGCGCGGGGCGGCGAGCAGGGTGGCGAGCGCGACCATCTCGTCCAGGTCGTGGACGCGGTGCACGCCGGTCTGCCGGAACAGCGCGTCGTAGGCGGCGTCGCGTCCGGCGAGGGTGCCGGTGTGCGCGACCGTCGCGGCCTCACCGGACGCCGACCGCCCCATCTTCAACACGATCACGGACACGTCGAGCGACGCGGCCCGCTCCGCCAGCGCGCGGAACCGAGCCGGATCGGCCAGGCCCTCCATGACCAGGCAGACGACCTTCACCCCAGCATCGGTGAGGAAGTACTCCAGGCAGTCAGACAGATCGAGGACGGCCTGGTTACCTGCGGAAACGCCGTAGGCCACCGCAGGAAGGCGGCCGGAGAGCATCGTCGTCAGGGCCATGTTGCCGCTCTGCGCGGCCAGCGCGACGACGCCGTCGGCGCCCGCGTGGACGTACGGCATCTCGATGCCCCAGAGCGCGGCGCGGCCCCGGTAGCTGGCGACGCCCAGGCAGTTGGGGCCGATCAGCGGCAGCCGGTCACCGGCGGCGGCGACGAGCTCGTCC
>JBOHBY010000568.1:0-1661 GCA_050698635.1 Spirillospora sp. | reverse complement strand
CGGTGTGCCGGCCGTGTCGCTGACCGAGGTCGCCGCGCGGGCGGGGGTGTCGGCCGGACGCGTCCAGCACTACTTCCCCAGCAAGCAGCGGCTCATCGAGGCCGCCTTCGACCGCGGCAACGAGCTGAGCGCCGCGCGCATCCGCGCCCTGGCCGGGCAGGACCTCGACGCCGCCGAGCCGCGCTCCGTGCTGACGGTCGTGCTGACCCAGCTGATCCCCGGCGACACCGAGTCGCGGGCGCACCTGCGCGTCCGGCAGTCCTTCACGGCGCTCGCGCTCGCCGACGAGGCCATCGCCGACCGGATGCGTGCCGAGTACACCCGCTTCCACCGGCAGATCGCCGACCTGCTCGCGAAAGACAGGGACGCCGCGCTGATCCCCGCCGACACCGACCCTGACCTGGTCGCCGTCGACCTGGTCGCCCACACCGAAGGGCTGGCGTACTACGTGCTGATCGGGCTCACCGACCCCGCGACGGCGCGCGCCCGCGTCCTGTCCGCCGTCGCGGCGCTCTACTAAACGCGCTCTACTAGACGCGCTCTACCAAATCGGTGCCGGACGATGTCGGATCGCGTCACCGCCCGTTCGTCTAGGAGGTGAACACTCATGATTCCCGGGAGACGCCCGGGACCACCCGAAAGGAACGGGTAATGAGCCCGAAGCTGAACGTCATCGACATCATCGTCTCCGACATACAGCCCGCGATCGCCTTCTACGCCAAGCTCGGGGTCGACTTCACGGTCGACGAGAAGTACCCCGACCACGCCGACTGTGACCTGCCGAACGGGCTGCACCTGATGCTCGACACCGAGAAGTTCCGCGGCAGCACGCAGACCGCCGGGTGGAAGCGCCCGACCGGCGACCCGCGCTCCTTCCTGGCGTTCGAGTTCCCCGACCCGGACGCCGTCAACGCCAAGTACGCCGAGCTGATCGGTGCCGGGTACTCCGGCGTCCAGGAGCCGTGGGACGCCTTCTGGGGGATGCGGTACGCCACCGTCCTCGACCCCGACGGCAACGGCGTCGACCTGTACTGCCCGCTGGCCGCCGGGTAGCGTCCGCCCCGGAGCCTTACCGGGGGAAGGAGCGGTGCATGAAGTACGTCCTGCTGTTCGCCGAGACGGAGGAGTTCGCGCGCGAACTCGAGGCGATGGACGAGACCCAGCGGGAGGCCGCCTTCGAGGCGGTCGGACGGTGGTTCGCCGAGCACGCGGCCGTGATCACGCATCACGCGCATCTGCGTCCCGCCGACACCGCGACGACCGTGCGGCTGTCCGGCGGCGACGCGCTGGTCACCGACGGGCCGTTCGTGGAGGGCAAGGAGGTCGTGTCCGGCTACGCCGAGATCGAGGTCGCCGACCTCGACGAGGCGCTCGCCGTCGCGAAGATCTGGCCCGGCTGCCCGCTCGTCGAGATCCGCCCGCTCACATGACGGACCCACCGCACGACCAGGCGCGCACCGAACAGGCGACTACGGAGCAGGTGCGTGCCGAGCTGGCCCGTGTGGTGCGCGAGCACACGGGCCGGCTCACGGCGTGCCTGGTCCGGGTGCTGGGCGACTTCGCCGCGGCCGAGGACGTCGTGCAGGACGCCGTCGAGACCGCGCTGCGGCGCTGGCCGGACGACGGCGTCCCCGACCACCCCGACGCCTGGCTGCTCACCG
>JBOHBY010000567.1:0-2238 GCA_050698635.1 Spirillospora sp. | reverse complement strand
AGGCCGCCGCGCACGTCGCGGACCTGCTGCTGCGCGGGAACGCGGGCCGGTCCCGCATCCCCGGCAAGCACGGCGGCGACCCGTCGGCGTACGCGATCGTCCAGGTCGTCATCCCGGACCGTCCTGGCGAGCTCGGGATGATCTTCCAGGCGGCGGGGATCGCGCAGGTCAACATCGAGGACGTGACGATCGAGCACGCGCCGGGCCGTCCGCTCGGCGTGCTGGAGATCGCGGTGGTGCCGGAGGCCGCCGAGCGGCTGGCCGGCGAGCTGCGAGCGCGCGGCTGGTCCGTCCCGTCCCCTGCTGAGGGGCCGTGATGGTGCCGCGGGGCCGGTAGCCTGGTTCGCCGGGGCTCGCACCGGGGGACGTCCGCGTGCCCGGTGAACTAGAGAGGGATCGATCGTGCCGCTCGTCATCGCCATGGACGGACCCTCCGGGTCGGGCAAGTCCAGCGCGTCCAAGGGCGTCGCCCGCGCGCTCGGGCTCCGCTACCTGGACACGGGCGCCATGTACCGCGCCGTGACGTGGTGGATGCTCGACAACGGCGTCCCGGTCGAGGACGCGGGCGCGGTCGAGGCCCGCGCGGCGGAGCCGGTGATCGTGTCCGGCACCGACCCGGACGCGCCGACGATCACCGTGGACGGGACGGACGTGTCCGGCCCGATCCGCACCCGCGACGTGACGAACGCGGTCAGCGCCGTCAGCTCCGTCCCGGCGGTCCGCGCCCGGATGGTCGAGCTGCAACGCGAGATCATCGGGTCCGGCGGGATCGTGGTCGAGGGCCGCGACATCGGCACGGTCGTCGCGCCGGACGCGCCCGTCAAGGTGTACCTGACCGCCAGCGAGCAGACCCGGGCCGCGCGCCGCGCGAAGGAGCTCGCGGCCGACCCGGGCGGGGCGTCGGTCACGGTCACCCGGGCCGAGCAGGCGCGCCGCGACCGGCTCGACTCCACGCGCAAGGCGTCGCCGCTGACCAGGGCGGGCGACGCGCACGAGATCGACTCGACGGAGCTGAGCCTCGCCGAGGTCATCGAGGCGGTCGTCCGCCTCGCCAAAGAGCATGAGTGAACGGGCGGCCGGACGAACGGCGCCCGCGGGGAAATCACAGTGAGCGATAACGAGATCGAGACCGTCGACGTCGTCGGCGACATCGCCGCCGACGAGGGCCCGGCGCCCGTCGTGGCGGTGGTCGGGCGGCCGAACGTCGGCAAGTCGACCCTGGTCAACCGGATCCTCGGCCGCCGCGAGGCGGTCGTGGAGGACGTCCCCGGCGTGACCCGCGACCGGGTCGCCTACGACGCGTCCTGGAGCGGGCGCCGGTTCACCGTCGTCGACACCGGCGGCTGGCTGCCCGACTCGGCGGGGCTCGCGGCGGCGATCGCCGAGCAGGCCCGGCTGGCGGTCGACCTGGCCGACGTCGTGATGTTCGTCGTGGACGCGACCGTCGGCGCCACCGACGTCGACGAGGCCGTCGTGGAGATCCTGCGCCGGTCAGGGAAGCCGGTGGTGCTGGTCGCCAACAAGGTCGACAACGCCGCCGTCGAGGCGGACGCGTCGCTGCTGTGGTCGCTCGGCATCGGCGAGCCGTACCCGGTCAGCGCGCTGCACGGGCGCGGGAGCGGCGACCTGCTCGACGCGGTCCTGGCGGCGCTGCCGGCGGAGGCGCCGCCGGAGACGTTCGACGAGGAGCCGGGCGGGCCGCGCCGGATCGCGCTGCTGGGCCGTCCGAACGTCGGCAAGTCGAGCCTGCTGAACAAGGTCGCGGGGGAGAACCGCGCGGTCGTGGACGCGGTCGCGGGCACGACCCGCGACCCGGTCGACGAGCTGATCGACCTCGGCGGCAAGACGTGGCGGTTCATCGACACCGCCGGGATCAGGCGGCGGCACCGCGAGAACCAGGGCGCCGACTTCTACGCGACGCTGCGCACCCAGTCGGCGCTGGAACGCGCCGAGGTCGCCGTCGTGCTGGTCGACGCCGACCAGCCGCTCGCCGAGCAGGACCTGCGGATCATCTCGATGGTGGTCGCGTCGGGCCGGGCGATGGTCATCGCCTACAACAAGTGGGACCTGCTGGACGACGACCGCCGCGACCGCCTGGAGCGGGAGATCGACCGGCAGTTGGTTCAGGTGACGTGGGCGCCCAGGGTGAACGTGTCGGCGAAGACCGGCTGGCACGTGGACCGCCTGGTGCGGGCGTTGGACACGTCGCTGGAAGGGTGGTCGACGCGGGTCCCGACC
>JBOHBY010000566.1:0-1868 GCA_050698635.1 Spirillospora sp. | reverse complement strand
CCGCCGAGCCGGTCACCGCACCCGGACGCGTGCGGACGCGTGCGGCCTCGGCACTCGGCGCGGGCAGCGCCCGAACATGCTGACACGCCGCGAGCCGATATCGGCCGGTGTAGATCACTGACCGCTTGCGTGCGGCCTCGGCGCTCGCCGGGCATCGGCGGTCCAGCTGAGACGCGAAGGGGACGGGCGGCCGGGCCCGTCTCCGCGTCCGGGCGCATGTGGTGTCGGCGCTTGGCGAGCGGTGCGCAGACAAGGTGTCATGCCGGAAATCGACATCGGGCGGCGCGGACCCCGCGCCCGGACGCGTGCGGCCTCGGCGCTCGCCGGGCATCGGCGGTCCAGGTGAGACGCGAAGGGGACGGGCGGCCGGGCCCGTCTCAACGTGCGGGTGCATGCGGCGTCGGGGCTCGGCGGGCAGTGCCCAACCGAGCTGACACGCCGGGAATCGACATCGGGCGGCGCGGACCCCGCGCCCGGGCGCATGCGCTCTCGGGGCTCGCCGGGCGATCGTGGGTGATCGGGCGGTGCCGGCGTTCCAGGGTCCGGCCTCTGGTCAGGCGGCACATCTGCTGTGGGTGGCGCTGGCGACGGCGTCGGTCACGCTGATCACGTTCGGGCTCGGCGCCGTACTGCGCTCCACGGCCGCGACGATCACGATCGGGATGGCGGTGCTGTTCGTGCTGCCCGTCCTCGCGCGCCTACTGCCCGATCCCTGGGACGAGCGGACCTGGTCACTGCTGCCGGACGCGCTGGCCGGGCAGATCGCCGCCGCGTCCGGCTCGTCCGGCTCGTCCGGCTCGTCCGGCTCGTCCGGCTCGTCCGGCTCGTCCGGCTCGTCCGGCTCGTCCGGCGGACAGGGTGTTCTGCCGGGGCCTGTCGCGGCGATTCTCATGGCCGCGTATGTGGCCGTCGCGCTGGGGATCGGCGCGTTCTCGTTCGTCCGGAGGGACGCGTGATGCGCTGGGACGCGGTCGCGGCCGAGTGGTGGAAGCTGCGGTCGGTCAGGTCGACGTACTGGACGTTGGGCGCCGCGGGGGCGTTCCTCGGGTGCGTCCTGCTGCTGGCCGTCCAGACGGCGCGGATCTGGGACGGCCTGTCCCCCGAGCGCCGCGGGGACTTCGGGCTGCGTCCGCTTCAGGAGCTCGGCGGCTGGGGGGCGGCGCTGTGCATGGCCGTCCTCGGGGTGCTGTCGGTGACGTCCGAGTACCGCACCGGGATGATCCGCACGACGTTCGCCGCTATGCCGCGGCGCGGGACCGTCCTCGCCGCGAGGGCCGCGGTCGTCGGGGCGGTCGCCCTGGTCGCGGGCGAGGCCGTGTCGGTCGGCGCGTTCCTCGGGACGAGGCTCGCCGTCGGCGACCGGCCGTCCCCCGACCAGGAGGCGTCCGTGGCGCACGAGCTGCCGGGGTTCGCCGTCACGGGAGCGTCGGTCGCGGTGTTCGCGCTGCTCGGGGTGTCGCTGGGCGTGCTGCTGCGCTCGACGGCGGGGGCGCTGGTGTCGGTCGTCGTGTTGTGGCACGTCCTGCCGCTGCTGGTCGACCACCTGCCGGAACCATGGAACGGGCGCGCCGCCTCGGTGCTGCCCGCTGCGCTGCCCAGGCAGGTCGCCGGGCTCAGCGCGGACCACTCCATCTACGGCGACCTGCTGTCCCCGGGCGCGGCGGCGGCCGCGATGCTGGCGTACGCACTCGTCCCGCTCGGGCTAGCCGCCTTCACCCTGTCACGCCGCGACACCTGACCACCGCCCTGACCCACCCCCGCCGCCAAGCGACACCCGCCCCGCGCGGTGCCCCAGCAGGCGCCGCCCGAGCGGGCGCCCAGACAACCGGGGCCCGGGCGAGCGGGCCCAGGCGAGCGAGGGCCGGGTG
>JBOHBY010000565.1:0-8200 GCA_050698635.1 Spirillospora sp. | reverse complement strand
GCGCCCCCCCACACCCCCCGGCAAGTGCCGACCGGCCCGTCCGAGGAAGACACCGGCTCCGGGGTCGAACAGCGATTCCCGTCCCGCCGCGAGGGCGCCGGCGGCCTGCCGCAGCGCCTCCGCCGCCCGGACGGGACGCCCCGCGACCACGGCGGCCCGCAGCGTCCGGCCGCGATACCCGGCATGCAGGACGGCCGCCAGATCCCCCAGCTCAGCGAACGACAACTCGGAAACCGACGCCGCCAGCCGCAGCAGTTCCTCCCGCAATTCGCCAGGATCGTCGGCGTCCAGCAGCAGCAGTTCCCGATCCTGCGCAGACGACATCAGCGAGAGGTGCCGCGCCTGGTCGGTGTGGCTCTCGGTGCGGCTCTCGCGGGATTGCCCGATGACCACGTGCGTGTTGATCCCGCCGAAGCCCATCGAGGTGACGCCCGCCCGGCGCGGCCCCCCGGACGGCCACGGCTCGCCGTCCGAGACGCGCAGCGCGGGACGGTCCCGCAGCAGCACGTCGTGCGGGTCCTCGCAGCCGGCGGTGGGCGGGACGATCCCGTCCCTGACGGCCAGCGTCGCCTTGATGAGGCTCGCGATCCCGCAGGCGGCCTTGGTGTGCCCGATGAGGGCCTTGATGCTGCCGATCGGGGCGGGCGGCGCCTGCGGGTCGGCGGCGTCGCGTTCCGCCGAGATCGCCTCCAGCTCCACCTGGTCGCCGATCGGCGTGCCGGTGCTGTGCCCCTCGAAGAAGCCGACCGTGTCCGGGCCGTACCCGGCCCGCGCGTAGGCGCGGCGCATGGCGAGCCGGTAGCCGTCGACGGTCGGCCGGGTGATCCCGCCCCGCCCGTCGGACGACCTCCCCCACCCCTCGATCACCGCGTAACCACCAGAAGCGGCGTCCTCCTCCCGGACCAGCACCGCCATCGCGGCGCCCTCGCCGGGCAGGAAGCCGGAGCTGCGCTGGTCGTACACCCGCATCTCGCCGGGCGTCAGCGCGCCGACCTTGGCGAACCCGACCAGCTCGAACGGGTCGATGCTCAGGTCGACACCGCCGACGACCGCGACGTCGAGCTCGCGGTCGGCGAGGGCCGTGCACGCGGTCACCACCGCCAGCAGGGACGACGAGCACGCGCCATCGACGGTGTAGGCGCCGCCCCGCAGGTCGAAGTGGTTGCCGATCCGTCCGGCGATGGTGTTCGACAGCCCTCCGGCGAGGGTGTCCTCGCCGACCTCGGGGAACGGGGCCTTGTACTGCCGTTCCAGACCGGCCAGGAACCCTTCGAGGCGACGGTCGTCGAAACCTTCCGCGCGCAGTGCCGCCGCGACGGTCCGGCGGACGTACGGCCACCGCAGCCGCATCAGGTTCGCCCGGCTGAACTCGCCCGTCAGCGTGTTGCCGACGATGACGCCCGTGGTCGGCGTGGGCAGGCCCGCGCCGCCGGGGAATCCGGCGTCGGCCAGCGCGCGGGACGCGACGTCCAGGGCCAGCCAGTGGGTCAGGTCGGCCGACCGGTAGGTGCTGCCGCCGACCGTGAACGCGACCCGGTCGAATTCGTAGCCCTCGATGACCGCGGCCATGTCGGTGTAGAAGCGGTCGCTCGCGTCCGGGTCGGGCCAGTAGTAGTCGGCGCGGTTCAGGCGTTCGTCCGGCAGGCGGCGGAACGCGCGGCGCCGCGCCAGCACGTTCTCCCACAGCCGGGCGGGCGAGGAGGCGTCCGGGTACTCGCACGCCAGGCCGATGATCGCGATCCGTTGCCCCATGTCGTCACCTGGCCTGGGCCGCCGTCGCCGGGACCTGGACGGGCACCGCCCCCTCGGGACGCGCCCGCCGGGCCGCCCGCACCGCCACCGCCCAGTGGTAGGCGCCACGGACGCCGCACACGATGACCAGCGCGAAGAACAGGCCGTACACGATGTTCATCGCCATCAGGACGCCGTAGACCAGACCCACCGACGCACCGAACGCGACCTGGTGGCGCGGTTTGACCGGGGTGGTGCCCGGGTCGGTGACCATGTAGTTGAGGAACAGCACGAACGCCGTTCCCGTCATCATCAGCAGCGCGGGACGCCACGCGACCCCGAACAGGGCGCCCCGGATCATCGCCTGCGCCGCGAACGCCAGCACCAGCCCGCCGATCAGCGGCACCTTCTTGGTGAGCTGGGCGTTCAGCAGCGTCCCCGAGACCAGGATGAGGGCCGGGATGAGCCAGCGCAGCACCGTGCCCACGTTCTCGGTGAACTCGTACGGCGGCGCGATGCTGATCCACGGGAACAGCAGCAGCGCGACGACGATGCCGAAGTTCGACGGGTTCATGAAGTGCCGCGGCTTCTTCCCGTTGATCGGGGCGCGCAGGATCGCCTTCTGGCCGACCGCCACGACGACCGCGAAGACCACCAGCCAGACCTCGTCGTTGGCGTACAGCAGCATGTTCACGGCCAGGCCAGTGATGTGCGCGGGCAGCAGGTAGTCGGCCAGGCCCTTCGGGCCGAGGCCCCGGAACGCGGGCGGACGGCGGTCGGCCCACGCGGTGAGCGCCTCGACCAGGAACTCGGTGGCGTAGGCGGTGCCGACCGCCAGCAGCGGCCACAGCCACGGCTGCTCGAACCCGAGCCACAGGTAGCCGATGATGTTGAACACGGTGATCGAGATCGCGAACCTGCGCAGGGCCGCGATGCGCACGTCCTTCTGCGGCTTCTGCGGCCGCTGCGGCTTCTGCGCCTTCTGCGTTGTCATCGCGCGGGTACCTCTTGGATGGTCGAGCCGAGCAGGAGCGTGTGGGAGCCGGGGGCGAGGCGGACCGTCTCGCGGTGGGCCTGGCCGTTCCCGTCCCGCCAGGCGACCGTCGCCGACACCGGTGCGCGGGACTCGCCCAGCCCGTAGTGCAGGCCGAAGTCGTTCTTGCCGGAGTGCCCGCCGCCGCCGTCGACCTGGTCGATCATGGTCTTGCCGGTGGACGTCCGGACGGTGACCGTCGCCCCGACGGCCGGTGTGCCCGCCGCCTGGAGAGGGCCACGCTGCCCCGCCACCGGGAGGACGAGCCTCAGGCTCAGATGCTCGCCCAGCCGGGGAGCGGTGTTCTGGTAGAAGGACGGCGCCCCCCACTGGCGGGCGATCGCGAAGTCGAGCGCGCCGTTGCCGCGCGTGTCGGCGATGCTGATCCCGCGCGTCGGAACGGGCACGCACAGGCCGAGCCTGCGGCTGAGGTCGGTGTACCTGCCGTTCTTCGCTCGGGCGAAGAACGCCGGACACTGGTCCCCGGCAAGGTCGTCGCCGTCCTTCACGTTCAGCCAGAACGACGGGTCGGACACGAGGTTGTCGTTCATCGTCGCGATCTCCTGGAGCTGCGCCCAGCGGTTGACCGTGCCCTTCACGAAACCGGCCGTCTGCAGCACGTCCTGGGTGCCGCGGTTGGCGAAGTCGCCCGCCTTGACGTCCCAGGACCATCCGCTCTGGGCCAGGCCCATCGGCCAGCTCCGGTCGTCGAACGCGGCGACGCCGCGGCGCAGGTCGCGGCGCATCTCCGCCTCGCTGCCCGCCGTGTTCATCCAGGTGAAGTTGCTCTCCTGGAGGCCGAACGAGGTGGTGATGTTGCTGACCAGGATGTCGAACCTGCCGTCACCGGCCAGGTCGGTGAAGTCGGCGCCCATGCCCTTGAACGAGTCGTTTCCGAGGACCTTGGACTTCGGCACGGTGGGCGTCCGCTTTCCCTTCGCCTCGATGAAGCGGATGTGCCCCGGCTTGGACATGTTGACGAAAAGGTGGTCGTGGTCGAAATCGTTGGCGACGTACAGTTCCGGCGTCATCGAGCCGTCGAGGTCGGCGGCCGCGGCGGCGAGCGTCCAGCCCGTCGCCGAGCCCTTGGGGAACGGGTCGCGCGCCCTGGTGTATTCGGGTGCCCCGGACGGTGTCGCGCCGTCCCATCGCAGCACGATGTCTCCGCCGCCGTTCGTGGCCCGGGAGAGCCCCGACGGCATGACGACCTTGCCTCGCGAGTGCGATCCGAGGACGGGGGAATCGGGGAAGTAATTGCCGATGACGATGTCGGTTCGGCCGTCACCGTCGAAATCCGCCACGGCCACCGCGTTGGTGTTCCAGAGCGGCCCGGAGTACCGGCCGCCCGGACCGGGCCGGTTCGGGACAACCTCAACCGGCTCGTAGGCCGACGCCGTCAACTGTTTCGCGTCCCGCTTGAGCATGTAGAGCACCGGGGTGCGGCCCCAGTAATAGGCCAGGAGGTCCATCAGGCCGTCATGGTTGAAGTCGCCGGGAGCGCAGCCCATCGGGGCCATGGTGGACGCGTCGTACGGCAGCGCCGGAGACGGCGTCAGCACGAACGGCTGGAAGGTCCCGGCGGCTTTCGTGCCCGGCACCGAGGTCACGATCAGCGCATCGCTCCGGCTGTCGACCAAGCACATCTCGTCGGGACGGCCGTCGCCGGTGAGGTCGTTGATCCCGACCCCGGCGCCCACCGACGAGATCCACCCGCGCATGTGCCGGTAGGCCGGATTGACGTCCCGGACCGAGGCGTTCCGCAGGCCCGGCGGCACGGCGATGGGCAGTTCCGCGAACCGGTACCGCGAGGCCGCGGCGTCCCGCTGCCCGGCCGACACGCCGGGCGGCTGGGCCAGCGCGAACAGCCCCCCGATCAGGAGCAGCATGACGACGGGCGGTGCGAGCTTTCTCATCATCACTTCCTCTCGCGGACCACGAGGCGCTCGCGGATCCGGTGGCGCCAGTTCTGGTAGGCGTCCGCGGCGGCCGGGTCGGCGGGCAGGGCCTCGTCGGTGCACCGCGCCGCGTCCGCGACCTCCATCCCGCACAGCACCCGCACCGCGATGGCCGTGTGGGGCGTGACCTCGCCCGCCAAGTGCCGGGCCTTGGCCGCGAACGCCGCGCCCTGGGCCACGTCAGGCAGGTGCTTGCCGGCACAAGAGGCCAGCTCCCGCAGCGACTCCTCGACCGCCCGGCTCCCTGCCGGATCATCGGCCAGACCGGCCGCACTCCGATATCCGGCGTACGCGGCGGCCAGGCCGGTGCCCGCCCACAGGTTGGCCCGGCGGCCCGGCGCGAAGCCCGCGATCGTGCCGGCGAGGTGATCGGCGTCGGCACCGCAGACGAACCACATGGCCCGGCCTATCCCCTGGTCGACGACGCGCGCGGCGTCCCGGGCGGAGCCCGGGAAACCCCTGGGAGGCCGGGGCGGGCGCCGCTCGCCGACGACGACCGGGGTCCGGAAATAGGCCTCGTGGAACCCGAATCCGTCGAGGGCCAGCCAGCGCAGCAGCGGGTCCCCGAGCCGGACGCGCGGACGCAGCGCACGCGGCAGGCGGGCCAGCGCCCAGCCCGCCCCGACGTGGGCCGTGTAGATCTGGTGAGCCGCCGGGCCGTCGACGAACCTCCGCAGCCGCCCGCCTCCCGGCAGCAGGCCGTCAAGAATCGCCAATGCCATTGAGGCGCCCTCATAGGCGAAACCGCGATACTCCCAGGGGACCGTTTCAAGACGTGCCGCGATCGCACGTTCGCCCGGCTCGGTCATTCCGTATTCCAGGCCGGCGAGGAATCGGCCGCCGACGTGTTCCAGATGGTCACGGGCCTGCGGCCGCCCGACGTGGAAGCCGCGCACACGGAAAGTCACCTCGGCCGATGGCGGCGCCAGCACCCTGTGTATAGCACGTCCCGTAATGACAGTCATAGGGCTCTCAATCCGTGGGATCGTCCACGCCAAAATCAAACGGCCTGCTGAGGCTCCGAGTGATCTTACGTCAGCATTGGCATTTTTGGCTGATGTCGGCGAGGCAGCCGAAAATCACAGAACCCGCCATTCGACTTGACCTGAAGGGACGAGATCGCAAGGCGATATCCGAGCGGAGTCCGCGGGCCGGGCGACCAAGGCCGCGCCTTTCTCGGACACGACCTGATCGCACCGGCTCGCGACGCCACTTACTGTTCGCTACTTACTGTTCGCGCCTTACTGTTCGTGATTCTTCTGCACGGCGGCGAGCCGGTCGGCGATGCGGCTCCATACCCCGGCGCAGTGCTCGGCGAGGCTGATGAGGCCGTCGGCGCGGTGCGGCGGCACCGCCTCGACGAGCTCGCCGATGTCCGTCCCGCGGACCGCGTGGTCGTGCAGCCAGCGGAGCATGCCGCGACCCGACTCCGACTGCCTGATCGCGGGGTCCTGGGCGAAGCTCTTCAGCAGCGGCCCGGGATCGAAGTCGTCGACGTCCTGGACGGGGTGGCGAGCGGCCACGACCTGGCGGGCCCCGGCGCTGGCGGGGCGCGCCAGGCCCGCGCCGGACTGGCGCGAGCGGACGGGATCCTCCCCCCGCTGCATCTGTTTGCGCACGTCATGGGCGGTTCCAACGGAGATGCCGGCACCCGCGGCGATCTCCCGCAGGGAGGCGTCCGGGCGGGTGGCGAGGAACTCCACGGCGCGCTGCCTGCCCTCGGTGCTGTTCAGCGGGCGGGCGCGGCCGTCCACGCCGATCCGCTTGCTCGACCGCGAGATTTCCGCGCTTGAGCGTCTCCTGATGGCGCTGATCGTCTTGTCCGACAGCCCGGTCCAACCGGCGATCGCCCGGTCCGAGAGGTCGGGGCTGGCGTCGATGATCCGCTGGGCGGCGCCCCTGCGGTCCTCCAGGCTGAGCGGCAGGCCGTGCGTGACGTTCTCTCTGACGGCGTGTAGGAAAGCCTCGTTTTCGTCCCCTTCGAAGAACCTGACCCGGATTTCCCGCCTGCCGCTGGCGATCGCGGCGCGCAGGCGGTGCATGCCGTCGATTACCCGCATCGTGCTGCGATGGACCAGGATGGGCGGTAGCTCGGCCTCGGCCTCGACCAGCCGCCGGGTGTGATTCTCATCCTCCCCGGCCAGCCGCGGCGAGTCGGCCGGGAAAAGCTCGCTCAGCGGGATCGTGTGCACATCCTGGCTGGTCGCGGAAGGTGGGGGCGGTTGTTCTCGGCCGGCGGGCCCCGCCACCGCACCGATCATCGGGAGGCGCATTTCGAGATCCGGGGATGATCTGTTCCCAGCCGACGGTTCCGTGATAGATCTGCCCGCAACGGTCCTGGACAATGCCATCGTCTCTCCAAGAGCTCACGGCGTCTTAACAGAGCTATCGAAGATTATGCGCATGGCGATTGCCGGGCTGGAACCCGCGGCCAGGCCATTCCTCCGGCCAGCCACGGCCGCAAAAGTAAATGCTCTTAAGTTAGCCGCCCCGCGGGCCGCGGTCAGACACCGATAATTCCGCTGTTTCGCGACAGGGTACGGCCGGCGACGCCGGGACGGGTCCGCAGGTCGCGATGATGCCGCGGTCCAGGGCGCCCGGCACCCTCCGCCAGAAGCGCACACCACCCCGCACCACCGTCGATCGGACGGCGCGGCTCCGGACCCGCCGCCACCCGGACGGCCCGGCCCGTCACAGGACCATTCCGCGTTAACTTAACACCACGCCTGTCGATACGGGACGACAGGGTTGAAACTGGTCACCCGCTGTGCCCTGTCCCCACCCGTTGCCCCGCCCCGCCCGCACCTCGAACACCCACCCGCACCTCGGACCCCCACCCGCGTCTCAGGCGCCCGTTCGCGCCGCAGACTCCCGGCCGCAGACTCTCGGTCGCAGGCTCCCGGTCGCAGGCTCCCGGCGGTGCCTCAGACGCCCGGCCACCCCACCGGGGGGCCTGGTCCGAAGGCGGGCAGCGCGCGGGGCGGGCTCGGCGGCTCCTCCGGCGGGCGGGACACGAGCTCGGGAACGCCGCCGCCGTTCACGCGGCCGGCGACGAGGAGCCGCACCGCCTGGTAGCAGCACAGGATGGCGTGTACCTCCTGGCGGATCAGGCCGGGCTCCTTGGACCGCAGCATCACCGCCGACCCCTCGGTGGGCAGCCGGTCGAGCACGCTGAAGCAGTCCTCAAGGCGCCAGCGGGCGGCGTGCGCCGCGATGCCCGCCTCCGCGGGCAGCAGCCGCGCGTCCAGGACGTCGGTCATCAGCCGGAGCCTCCCCGGGTTGCCCACCCCGGCGGGCGGATCGTCGCCGGTGTCGGGGATGACCCGGACCGCGAGGCCGCGGGGCCCGCCGCCGTTGCCGGAGCGGACGGCGAGCCGCGACAGGTAGCTGCCGTCGGGGAGCGTCGCCAGCCGGGGCAGGTCCTCGTCCGGCCCGGCCTGCCACAGCACGTGCGCCCTGGCCGCGACGACCTCCTCCAGCA
>JBOHBY010000564.1:0-2906 GCA_050698635.1 Spirillospora sp. | reverse complement strand
CGACCGCCGCGAGCCGGGCCGCGGACGAGAGGCAGGGGCGCGTCAGCGGGCGGGACGGCGTGGCGGCCTCGTCGCCGCGGGCGTTCTCGTCCTGGCCGGGCTGGTCACGATCGGGCTCGTCCTGACGCGCGGTTCCGGCGACGGCGGCAAGGACACCGGCAACGGCACCGGACCGGCGACGGCGGCCGAGCGGGCCCCGAACGCGCGGCTGCCCCGTGCCGGGACGGCCATCGAGGTAGGCACGGCCGACGGGGCCAGGTACAGGATCGCGACGGTGACCAGCGGGGTGAACGACGGTGTGACCACGTTCCAGTCACCACCGTCCGGGACGTCGTTCGCCTACGTCGAATACCTGCTGACGAACCCGACGAAGCAGAAGGTGCTGCTCGACTTCCCCGGCGACGTGTTCGTCAAGCGCGCCCTGGTGGCGCCGGACGCGCAGGGCCGCTGCATGCCGCAGGCCGGGGTCCCCGAGGACATGTGCACGCCGCCGACCAAGAGCCGGGTCGTGCGGGGGCTGGCGGGCGGCGGGCTGATCTCCGGTGAGGGCGGCGACAAGTACATGCCGCCGGGCTCGACGTATCTGGTCCGCGCCACGGTGGACGTCCCCGTCCGGCGCGAGATCACCCGCGCGGACATGGGGCTGTACGTGTGGAAGCAGCTCTACATGGCCGACCAGCTCGCGAAACAGGCCCCGTTCCCGCGCTGACGCGGAACCGCCGCGGCTGATCGGGTTCGGTCCGCGGCGGTCCCGCTCGGTGCGGGCTCACTCCGTTGTGCGCTCATCCGACACTCGTGTTCGTTCGGCACTCATACTCGTTCGGCACTCGTGCTCATTCGGCCTCGGGGTCGTCGGCGAGGATGCCGTAGAGGCGGCGGCGGGCGTCGTTGACGACATCCAGCGCACGTGCCTTCTGCGCCTCGCTGCCGACCGCCATGACCTGCTGGAGGGCGACCATCAGCTGGCCGATCGCCTCGCGTCCGCGCAGGACGTTCTCGCCCGCGGCCTCGGTGACCTCGTCCCACGGGACGGTGGTCTGCGCCGACGCCTCCTCGCGGCCGGTGTCGGTGAGGGAGAACAGCCGCTTGCCGCCGTCCTCCTCGCTGCTGACCATGCCCTCGTCCTCCAGCATCTGGAGGGTCGGGTAGACCGAACCGGGGCTCGGCCGCCAGACGCCGCCGGTGCGCTCGTCCAGCTCCTGGATCATCTCGTAGCCGTGCATGGCGCGCTCGGCGAGCAGGGCGAGCAACGCCGCCCTGACGTTCCCGCGCCTGGTCCGCCGGCCGCGTCCACCGCGTCCGCGATGGCCGGGACCTGGGCCGAAGCCGGGTCCGCCGCCAGGGCCACCGGGCCCCCACGCGCCGAACGGATCTCCGCGGCGCCCGCGCTCCTGGGGTCCCCTGAAGCCGCCGCGCCTTCTCGTCTTGTGCTCGTGCATCGCAGTCTCCTTCTCTTGGTTATCGGTTGCGATGCATTAACGATATATCGGAAACAGCTCGCGATGCAACTTCGAGTTTCAGGCAGGGCAGCGCGAAGAGGACGGACGGCGCCATGGCCCCCGCGCTCCGGGGCTGGTCAGCGGGGGTGGGAGGTGGGCGTCAGGGGCCCGTGACCTTCAGACTGTCGAGGATGTCCTTGGTCGCCTGGCGGTCGTCGGTCTCCTTGACGCGGATCCACAGCCCGAACTTGCCCGACTTGTCGCGCAGGCCGACCTCGGTGACGGACGGGGTGCCGACCTTGCAGGCGGTGAAGCGCGTGATCGTCCCGCTGAGCGCCTTGTCCGGGGTGGTGTAGTTCTCCGGCTGGGCCTTGGTGCACTGCGAGTGGGAGGTCGCGCCCGGCGGCGGCAGCCGGCCGTCACGCACGTCCGTGGTCACGCCGATGAAGACGCCCGGACCCTTCCCGTCGCTGAGGAACGAGGCCTTGTTCGGCGTCGCGCGCAGCACCGGGCGGGCTTGGGCGTCGTTGAGGCCGACGGTGGACGGTGTCCAGGTCGACTCCTGCGTGTCCTTCGGCCAGGCCTTCGGCGCCGCGGCCTTGATCTTGCCCGCGTTGTGCGAGATCGCGGCGAAGTCCGCCGGTATCCCGCCGCCGGTCTTCTTCTTGTCCTTGTCGCCGCCCTTGCCGTCGTCGCCGGAGAAGAGCAGGCCGAGGGTCAGCCCGCCGACCAGCGCGACCACCAGCACGACCACGGTGATGATCAACGGCGTGACGAACTTCTTCTGGGCGCCGCCGCCACCGTCCCCGCCGCGGAGCCTGCCCAGCGGGCCGGACGT
This sequence comes from Spirillospora sp., assembly GCA_050698635.1. Taxonomy (GTDB): domain Bacteria; phylum Actinomycetota; class Actinomycetes; order Streptosporangiales; family Streptosporangiaceae; genus Spirillospora. Next base: position 629 of record JBOHBY010000564.1, on the reverse strand, counting down.
GCCGCCCGGCCCCCGCCCCTGGCCCTGCCCCTGTGCCTGTGCCTGGCCCGGCGCGGGTGGCGGCTGGAATCCGGTGGGCGGCGGCGGAAGCTGCTGATGCCCGCCGAAGGGCGGCGAACTGCCCGGCCCCGGACCCATCTGCTGCATGCCCTGCGGCGCGCCGTTCTGCGGAGGCTGCGTCGGGAACACGGCCGTCTTGCCGTCGGTGTTGCCACCGGGCCCGCCGCCGTGCCCATGCCCATGCCCGTGCCCGGGGCCGGGTGGCGGCTGCGCCGGTCCTGGATACGGCGGACGCATCGCTCCCGGACGGCCGTTGTCGGGAGTGGTGCTCGGTTCTCCTTGCACGAACGATGTCGGACGGGCGCCCGGGTCGTCCACGACCGTCCGCTCACCGTCCGGCGGACCCGGCGGGAGAGGCATCTCGGACGTGCGGGCGTCGTCCTCCGGCGGCTGGTCGAACCGGGTCTGCATGTCACGCGGCCCGCCCCCCTGGACGGGCGCGGGCGCGGCGGGCGACGCCTGCCCAGGAGACGGCGTTTGCGCAGATGGTGGCGCCTGCGCAGACGAGGGTGGCTGCCCAGGCGAGGGCGGCTGCGCGGGGCCGGGCGGCCGGACGCGCTGGCCGTCGC
>JBOHBY010000563.1:0-2970 GCA_050698635.1 Spirillospora sp. | reverse complement strand
CCTTCAGGCCACGTTCGCGGGCGCCGCCGGTCACGGCGACGACCACGACGGGACGGTCCTTCGGCACGCCCGTGACCATCACGACGGCGGGCCGCATCATGAGGCGGCCGCGGACGTCGACGGCCAGTTTGCGCAGGTCGTCGGCGGCGGTGCCGTCCGGGGCGCGGTGCCCGACGAACGCGATGCCGTGCACGTCCTTCGCGGTGTCGGCGAGCGCCCCGGAGATGGCGAGGACCTGCTGGGAGCGGAACTTGTCCAGCTCCTTCTCCGCGTCCCGCAGCCGGGTGACGACGCCCGAGATCCGCTCGGGCAGCTCCTCCTTGCGGGCCTTCAGCTGCTCGGCGAGCTGCGCGACCAGGACGCTCTCGCGCGCCAGGAACCGGAACGCGTCGATGCCGACGAGGGCCTCGACGCGGCGGACGCCGGCGCCGATCGACGACTCGCCCAGCACCTTGATCAGGCCGAGCTGCCCGGACCGCGCCACGTGCGTGCCTCCGCACAGCTCGCGGGAGTAGTCGCCGACCTCGACGACGCGGACCTCGTCGCCGTAATTCTCGCCGAACAGCGCCAGCGCGCCCATCGCGCGGGCCTCGTCGATCGAGGTGTGGAACGCGCGGACGTCCAGGTCGCCGACCAGGACCTCGTTGACCTCGTCCTCGACGTCGCGCAGCACGGTCACGGGGACGGCGCCGGACGCGGTGAAGTCGAACCGGAACCGGCCCGGCGAGTTCTCCGACCCGGCCTGCGCCGCGGACTCGCCGAGCGCGCGGCGGAACCCGGCGTGCACCAGGTGGGTCGCGGTGTGCGAGCGGGAGATCGCGCGGCGGCGCTCCACGTCGACCTCGGCGTGCGCGGAGTCGCCGGCCTGCGCCTCGCCGCTGACGACCCGGCCGCGGTGCACGACGAGCCCGGCGAGGGGCGACTGCACGTCGGTGACCTCGATGACGGCGCCGTTGCCGAGCCTGATCACGCCGTGGTCGGCGAGTTGCCCGCCGCCCTCGGCGTAGAACGGGGTGCGGTCGAGGACGACCTCGACCTCGGTGCCCTCCCCGGCGGCGGGCGCGTTCGCGCCGCCGACCAGCAGCCCGACCAGGCGGGCGTCGCCGAGCAGGTGCCGGTAGCCGATGAAGTCGACCCTGCCGCCCGCGCCGGTGAGCAGCTCGTCGAGGACGGACACGTCCAGGTTGCCGGTCTTCTTGTCGCGGGCGTCCTTCTTGGCGCGCTCGCGCTGCTCGCGCATGAGGCGGCGGAAGCCGTCCTCGTCGACCTGGAGGCCCTGCTCGGACGCCATCTCCAGCGTCAGGTCGATCGGGAAGCCGTAGGTGTCGTGGAGCTTGAACGCCTGCTCGCCCGCGAGGGTCGCGCCGCCCGACCGGCGGGTGTCGGCGACGGCCGTGTCGAAGATCGCGGTGCCGGTGCGGAGCGTCTGGAGGAAGGAGTCCTCCTCGGCGTCGATGACCGTGTGGATGTTCGCGGCCGTGCGAACCAGCTCCGGGTACTGCTCGCCCATCGCCGCGACCGCGACGGCGGTCAGCTCGTGCATGAGGCCCGCGTCCTGGCCGCCGAGCAGGCGCAGGTTGCGGATGGAGCGGCGCAGGATGCGGCGCAGGACGTAGCCGCGCCCCTCGTTGCCGGGACGGATGCCGTCGGAGACCATCATCGTCCCGCTGCGGACGTGGTCGGCGATGACGCGCAGCGACACGTCCGCGCGGTGGTCGCGGCCGTACCGGGCACCGGTCAGCTCGGCGGCGCGGTCGAGGACGCGCCAGAGGGTGTCGGTCTCGTAGATGTTGTCGACGCCTTGCAGGATCGCCGCCATGCGCTCCAGGCCCATGCCGGTGTCGATGTTCTTGGCGGGCAGGTCGCCGAGGATCGGGAAGTCGGTCTTGCTCTCCCCCGGGCCCCGCTCGTACTGCATGAAGACGAGGTTCCACACCTCGAGGTAGCGGTCCTCGTCGGCGACGGGCCCGCCCTCGCGGCCGTACTCGGGGCCGCGGTCGTAGTAGATCTCCGAGCAGGGCCCGCACGGGCCGGGGACGCCCATCGACCAGAAGTTGTCCTCCATGCCGCGCCGCTGGATGCGGTCGCGGGGGACGCCGACCTTCTCGTGCCAGAGGCCCGCGGCCTCGTCGTCGTCGGTGAAGACCGTGACCCAGAGCTTCTCCTCGGGGAAGCCGAAGCCGCCGTCGTCCCGGGAGCGGGTCAGCAGCTCCCAGGCGAACGGGATCGCCTGCTCCTTGAAGTAGTCGCCGATGGAGAAGTTGCCCAGCATCTGGAAGAACGTGGCGTGCCGGGTGGTCTTGCCGACCTCTTCGATGTCGGGCGTCCGCACGCACTTCTGCGCGCTGGTCAGCCGCGGGGACGGCGGGGTGCGCTGGCCGAGGAAGTACGGCTTGAACGGGACCATGCCGGCGTTGACCAGCAGGAGGGTCGGGTCCTCGGCGACCAGGCTGGCCGAGGGCACCACCGTGTGCCCGCGCTCCTCGAAGAACGTGAGGAAGCGGCGTGCCACCTCTGCCGACTCCATGATCAGTGGCCATCCTTGTCGTGGTCGATGTGGTCGTTGTCGATGATCGTGTAGCGCGCCCGCAGGACGCGGCGCGGCGGGGCGGGCCCGGCGTCCGGGGGAGCCTGGTCCATCCGGACGGCCTCGCGCAACTCCTCCTCGCGCGCGTGCATCTCCGTACGGACGTCGGAGGCGAAGTGCCTCAGCCGTTCGCCCGCGCCCTGCCCGGTCGACAGCGCCCTTGAGGCGACGCCGTCCGGGGACAGGGCCCGCGTGAACCGCACGACGCGGCGCTTGACGCGGTGCGAGACGTAGACGCCGGCGCCCGCGCCGAGCGTGAGCCAGAACAGCCGCTTCATCCGCGTCCCTTACCCGAGGACCGGGAGCCCGAGGACCGGATGCCCGAGGACCGGGCCGGCAGCTCCCGCCGCCCGTTCCGGGACCGGCCGCCGCGGGACCTTCCC
>JBOHBY010000562.1:0-1592 GCA_050698635.1 Spirillospora sp. | reverse complement strand
GTGCTGTTCGTCCTGCTGGGCGCGGGGTTCATGCTGTCGGTCGACTTCTCGATCCTGAACGTCGCGTTGCCCGAGGTCGGCGCGGGCGTCGGGCTGGGGCTGACGGGGCTGCCGTGGATCACCTCGGCGTACGCGCTGCCCGCGGCCGGATTCACGCTGGTGTTCGGCCGCGTCGCGGACCTGTTCGGCCGCCGCCGGGTGTTCGTCGTCGGGATGGTGCTGCTGGTCGGGGCCTCGCTGCTCGGAGGCTTCGCCGTCAACCCGGAGATGCTCCTGACCGCGCGGGCGTTGCAGGGCTTCGCCACCGCGATGACGATCCCCGCGACGCTGTCGCTGCTCACCACCACCTTCGCCGAAGGCGCGCTGCGCGAGCGCGTCCTCGGCTTCAACGGGGCGCTGCTGTCCGGCGGTTTCACCGTCGGCGCGCTGGTCGGCGGGACGCTGGTGGGGCTGCTGAGCTGGCGGGCGGCGTTCTTCGTGAACGTCCCTGTGGCCGTGCTGATCCTGGTAGCGACACCTGTTTTGATCAGCGAGAGCAAGGCCCCGGGGCGGACGCGGCTCGACCTGCCCGGAGCGGTCACCGTGTCCGGGGGCCTGCTGGCCGTGGTCTACGCGGTCATCGAACGGAGCGTCCCGGCCGCCGTGGTGGGCGTTCTGCTGCTGGTCGCGTTCTGGGTGATCGAGCTTCGCTCGCCCGCACCACTCGCGCCCGTGCACATCCTCAAGCGGCCCACGGTGAAGTGGGGGAACTACGCCGGGTTCGTGATCTTCGCGATGGAGCCCGCGATGATCTTCCTGACGACGCTCTACCTCCAGCAGGTCCTGGACTTCTCGCCGATGGCCACCGGGCTGATCTTCGGCGTGCCGGGGCTGGCGTCGGTGGCCGCCGGGGTGATCGCCGGACGGGTCATCGGCCGCCTTGGCAGCCGCCGGGTCCTGGGCGTGGGGCTGTTGGTGCAGGGGCTGGCGACCATCCCGCTGATCTTCCTCGGGGACAGCCGGATGGCGCTCGCCGTCCTCGTCCCGGCGCTGTTCATCGGGTTCTTCGGGCACGTCTCGGCGATCGTCGCGTTCACGGTGACCGCGACCTCGGGCCTGCCGGACGAGCAGCAGGGCCTGGCGACGGGCCTGACCTCGATGACCCAGCAGGTGGCCCTCACCGTCGGCATCCCGATCATGGGCTCGGTCGCCGCGACGCGGGAGACGGGGCTGGACGGCTACCACCTCGCGATCGGCGTGATCGTGGCCGTGACGCTCCTCACCGTGGCCCTGGCCTGGTTCGGGCTACGCCCGCGCCGCGACCGCGACGACCACGGAGAAACAGAGAGGCGGCCGCTCAGGACGGCCAGTTCGGAGTGCGCTTCTCGTTGAACGCGGCGATGCCCTCGCGGCGGTCGGCGGAGAACGCGGTGGTGCGCCAGGCGTTGTCCTCCAGGTCGAGGCCCGCCTCCAGGCTCACCCCGCCGCCGAGCCGGAGCGCCCGCTTGGCCGCGCGGACGGCGACCGGCGAGTTCCGCGCGATCGACTCGGCGAGCGCGAGGGCCTCGTCGCGGGCGGTCCCGGCGGGCACCACCCGGTCGGTGAGGCCGTAG
>JBOHBY010000561.1:0-1593 GCA_050698635.1 Spirillospora sp. | reverse complement strand
GTCGAGCTCGGCGCCGAGCCTGCGGTGGTCGCGCTTCTCGGCCTCCTCCAGGAATCTCAGGTACTCGTCCTGCTTCTCCCTGGACTCCCACGCGGTGCCGTAGATCCGCTGGAGCTGCGGGTTCTTCTCGCTGCCGCGCCAGTACGCGCCGCCGGACCGCATCAGCTTGAACGCGGGGATGACGCGGGTGGACGGCAGGTGCGGCCCGCGGCACAGGTCCTTCCAGCGCAGCTCGCCGGACTTGGCGTCGAGGTTGTCGTAGATGGTCAGCTCGCCGCCGCCGACCTCGACGCTCGCGCCCTCGGCCGCGTCCCCTAGCGCGTCGTCCGAGCCGCCTGCGCCCTTGAGGCCGATGAGCTCCAGCTTGTAGGGCTCGGCGGCCAGCTCGGCGCGGGCGTCGTCGTCGGAGACGGGACGTCGGGAGAACCGCTGCCCCTGCTTGACGATCTCGCGCATCCGCTTCTCGACGCGCTTGAGGTCGTCGGGGGTGAACGGCTCGGCGACGTCGAAGTCGTAGTAGAACCCGTTCTCCACGGGCGGCCCGATGCCGAGCCTGGCCTCGGGGAACAGCTCCTGAACGGCCTGCGCCATGACGTGCGCGGCGGAGTGCCGCATGATCGCCCGGCCGTCGGCGGAGCCGATCTCGACCGGCTCGACCGCGTCGCCGTCGCGCAGCCCGGACGCCAGGTCGCGCAGCTCGCCGTTGACCCGGGCCGCGATCACGGTGCGGCCGTCGGCGTCCAGCGCCTGGCCCGCGGTGGTGCCCGCCGGCACCGCCCGCGCGCCGCCGTCGAGGGTGATGCGCAGCTCGGACACGGATTCTCCTCGTGGTGATGGGCCTGGATCAGCGGGTTCCGATGGTATCGACTCCGCAGCCATCTCGGCCGCTCCTCTCGTCGTGGAGGGGCCGGGGCGGTCCCGGTCGGCGGCCCTGGAAAGTCGCCCTGGAAAGGCGAAGGGCCCCGGGATCGCTCCCGGGGCCCCACCGCGTGCAATGTCAGGACATGCCGCCGTCGCGCCGGGAGTGACCCGGCGTCGTCGTCTCGAACCCGTGCGGCATGGAATCAGCGTAACCGATGCGGCGCGGGCGGCGCATCACCGTAATGGGCGCACCGCCGTTGCAGGCGCTCAGGCGCTCAGGCGCGGGCTTGGGGGCTGGTGAGCTCGTCCATGTCCTCCAGCTCGCGGCCCTTGGTCTCGGGGACGGCGCGCATCACGAACACCAGCGCCAGCACGGACGCCACCGTGTAGATGCCGTACGCCAGGCCGAGCGAGAACCCGGAGATGCCGGGGAACGTCGTGGTGATCACCCAGTTGGCGAGCCACTGCGCCGCCGCGGCGACGGCGAGCGCGGACGCCCGGATGAAGTTGTTGAACATCTCGCCGAGCATCACCCAGACGACCGGGCCCCAGGTCGCGGCGAACGAGGCGACGAAGACGTTGGCGGCGACGAGCGCGACCGGTCCGGCGACGTCGCCGAGGCGCGGGTCGCCGTCCACGACCGGGGCGGTGACGAAGCAGAGCGTCAGCAGGCCGAGGGAGACGGCCATGCCGGCGGCGCCGCCGAGCAGCAGCGGCCGCCGCCCGATCCGG
>JBOHBY010000560.1:0-2584 GCA_050698635.1 Spirillospora sp. | reverse complement strand
GGCTCGGCCCGCCCGCCGCGCAGCCGGTCGGCCCGCCGGAGGGCGCGCACACGCCGGGGGAGCGGCCGCTGGTCGCTCGGCTGGCGGGTGCGATCGCGGACGTCGCCGCGTCCCACCGCGCGACCTGCCACCTGCGGACGCCGACAAGTCCGGCCGCGACCGTCCTGGCCCTGCGGCTGCGCGGCGACCTGGTCGACTACCTGGTGCTGGCCGACTCGACCGTCCTGCTGGAGGGCCCGCACGGCGTCCAGGAGATCACCGGCGGCCACGACTACGCGGCGACCGACCCCGCGGTGGCCGACGCCGCGATCACCGGCACGGTGCCGGTCGGCGATCTGCGCCGCGCGTACCTGATGACGGACGGCGCGACGCGGCTGGCCGACCTGTTCGGCGTCACCGACTGGGCCGGGCTGGCGGCGCTCGCCGTCGACCCCGGGCCGTCCGCGCTGATCGAGCGGACCCGCGAGATCGAGCGCACCGACCGGGCGGCCGTCAGATGGCCGCGCGGCAAGGTACACGACGACGCGACCGTCGCGGTCTGCGCCTTCCCGCGCTGACCGTCGCACGGCGCTGACCATCGCGTGGCGCTGACCGTCGCGCGGCGCCGACCGTCGCGCGCCCACCCAACCTAGCGTCTGCTTGGTTCGCGGTTAGGGTGGGCCGGGCAGGGCGACGGGAAGGAGGCCGCGCGATGCGGCTGGGGATCACGATGTTCGCGACCGACCTGACCATGGAACCGCACGACCTGGCCAGGGAGGCCGAGGAGCGCGGGTTCGCGTCCCTCTACCTGCCCGAGCACACGCACATACCGGTGTCGCGTGAGACCCCGTCCCCGGGCGGGACCGGCGACCTGCCCGCCGAGTACGCGCGGACGCTCGACCCGCTCGTCGCCCTAGCCGCCGCGGCGGCCGTGACCGAGCGGATCACGCTCGGCACCGGAATCCTGCTGCCCGCGCAGCGCGAGCCGATCGTCACGGCGAAGGCCGTCGCCACGCTCGACCGGCTCGCCCGCGGACGGTTCGCGCTCGGCATCGGCTACGGCTGGAACGCCGAAGAGGGCGCCGACCACGGCGTTCCCTGGGAACGGCGGCGCGCGATGGTGCGCGAGCACGTCCTGGCCATGCGCGCCCTGTGGACCGACGACGAGGCGTCCTTCAAGGGCGAGTTCGTGGGTTTCGCGGCGAGCCTGTCGTGGCCGAAACCGTCCGGGCGGGTGCCGGTGCTGCTCGGCGGCGCGCCCGGCCCCACGCTGTTCGCGCACATCGCCGAGTACGGCGACGGATGGCTGCCGATCGGCGGCGCCGGAATCCGCGCCGCGCTGCCCGACCTCCGCCGCGCCTGCGAGCTGACGGGCCGGGACACGGTGCCCGTGATCCCGTTCGGGACGCTGCCCACCGCGGAGAAGCTCGCCTACTACGCCGGGCTCGGGATCGAGGAGGTCGTGGTGCGCGTGCCGTCCGCGGGGCGCGACGTCGTCCTGCCACTGCTGGACGGGTACGCCCGCACGTACCCGTCCTACCTGTGAGCCCCTGGACCTGCCGGGCTACCGGACCATCCGGAAGCAGAAGAAGGCCGGGAACCTGTAGTACTGGCCCTTCCCCGCCTTCACCGCGCCCAGGATGATGAACACCCACTGCCCGATGAGCAGTTCGAGGTAGGGGAAGGCCAGCAGGGCCAGGAGCGCCGGCGCGTCGAGCAGGATGGCCGGCGGCACGCAGATCACCGCCACCCCGAGAAGGTGGATCAGCATGGTGAGCTGGTAGTTCAGCGCCTGCGCCGCGTGGAAGCGGGTGAACGGCTCGGTGTTCTTCTTCACGAAGTAGATGATCATCGGTGCGAGGAAGCCGAGCAGGATGATCCCGACGTAGGAGAAGATCGCCCAGGTCGTCTCCTGGGGAGGCTGCTGCGGCATGCCGTACGGGACGCCCGGCGGCCCGTACCCCCAGCGCGGATCGTAGTAGCCCCCGTGCGGCGGCTGCCCCGGAGGCGGCTGACCAGGCGGAGGCGGCTGACCGGGTGGAGGCGGCTGACCAGGTGGAGGCGGCTGGCCGTACGGCGGCTGACCCGGCGGCTGGCCGTAGGGGGGCGTAGGCGGCTGGTCGTAGGGCTGCGCGCCCGGCGCCGCCCCGTAGGCGCCCTGATACGGCGGAGGCTGATCGGGCGGGGGATCGTCGGAGGGCGGCGGGACTTTGTCCGTCACTGGTGGTTCCTTCGGTCTTGACAGGGCGCCTCTGCGAGGTAGTGCAGGAATCTATCTAAACCCGGCGCGAGGCCGGGATGGGGTGCGCTCCCGCGAGTTCCTGATCGTTCGGTCGTTGGACCGTTACATCCATCTTTGCCGGGCCGCCGGTGCACTACGGTCACCGGACATGAGGGGCGACAAGGGCTTCGGAGACGCCGGCGACGACGAGGGATGGCGGAACCCGTATCCGCTGCCCGGCCAGGATTGGGGTCAGCCCGAGGGCAACCCGCCTCCCGCGCCCCCACCCGCGCCCCCACCCGCGCCGCCTCCCGCGCCTCCGTCCCCGCCCGCGTCTCCGGTTCCGCCTCCGCCTCCGCTGCCGGGCGTGCCGATGGGGAAGGT
>JBOHBY010000559.1:0-6863 GCA_050698635.1 Spirillospora sp. | reverse complement strand
CGGCGAGCCGCTCGACGTTGCCGCGCCCGGCCCCGCCCAGCTCCCGCGGATACGTCATGGCGATCAGCCCGCGCGCCGCGAGCTCCTTGCTGAAGTCCAGGTCGAAGGAACGCAGCCAGGAGTCGCTGCGCGGGACGTACCGTCCGGCCGCCCGCCGCTCGGCCGTCAGCTCCCGCACCTCGCGCCGCAGCTCGGCGCAGGCTCCCGCGTTGGGGAAATCGTCCATGGTGGGCCTTTCAGGATGTGCCGACCGGGTCGGTCTCGTTCGAGGATGAGGGCGTTCGCCATGCCGCCCGCCTCGCAAACGGCCTGCGGGACGAGGCCGGGCGCGTACCGATCGCTGACAGAGGGGCCGTGGATGTCCGCGCCCTGCCGGTTCGATCCCATCGGGACGCGGCTCATCGACTCGACGCCCGCCGCGATCACGAGGTCGTACCCGCCCGCCATGACGCCCTGCGCCGCGAACTGCACCGCCTGCTGGCCGGAGCCTTGGGCGAGCAGTTCGACGGGATGGACGGCGGCGAGCGCGCCGTCCGGCCGGGCCCGTCCCATCGGCGACCGGACGGCGTCCACGATCACCGCGTCGTTCACCTGCGCACCTCCGAGCCGCGATCGGCCCCGTACCGGACGCCGATGTCGCCGCCCGCGTCGTACGCGCGGAGCTGCGGGACGACCTCCTTGGCGAGCAGCGCGAAGTTCGCCGCCGCGACCTCCGGCGGCATCCCGCCGAACGACGGCACGAGCAGCAGCCCGCCGGCGTCGAGCCGCTCGACGTATCCGATCAGGCGCTGGACGACCTGGTCCGGCGTGCCCCAAACCTGGAGGTCGGCGAGGAAGTTGGAGAAACCGTCGACGCCGTGCTTCTCGATGTTGCGGCTCAGGCCCGCGTAGTACTCGTAGCCGGGAATGTCGGCGAAACCGACGTTGTCGAATTCGTAATGCTCGACCGTGGAAACCGCGTACCGCTGCAAATAGACCTCGCGGAGGCGGCGCGCCTCGGCGGCGGTGGGCGCGACGCCGGTGAAGACGCAGATGATCGGTTTCGGGGCCTCCTCGCCATTCAGCTCCAGGAAGCGCGCCCGGTATTCGTGCAATTCCTTCTCGACCGTGTGCCAGGGTTTCTGCGCGATGACCATCAGTCCCACGCCGAGCCCGGCCATCAGGTCCATGGACTGCGGGGAGACGGCGGAGGCGAACGTCCGGCCGCGGAACGTCGCGTACGGCGCGGGACGAAGCTCGATGCGCGGCTGGCGGTAGAGCTCGCCGCTGTACTCCATGACGCCCGACTCCAACCCGCGCATGATCGCCTCGCCGTACTCCCTGAACAGCTGCCGCGACTCGCCCATGTTCAGCCGGAACCCCTCGAACTCGACCCGGCCGAGGCCGCGCCCGATGCCCATCAGCGCGCGCCCGCCCGACAGGTGGTCGAGGACGCAGAAGCTCTCCGCGGTGCGGATCGGGTCCTGCCAGGGCAGCACCGACACCATCGTGCCGAGCCTGATCGTGGACGTCTTCGCCGCCAGCCAGGACAGGAACTGCGGGACGGTCGGCGTCATCCCGTACCCGGTGAAGTGGTGCTCCGGCGTCCAGACCGAGTCGAACCCGAGATCCTCGGCACGCTCGGCCAGCGCCGCCTCGTGCCGGAAGGCGTCGGCGTCGGGCAGCCCGCCGTCGAGGTTCTGGAAGACGAGCGTGAGACCAGTGTGCATGGCGTCGTGTCCCCTAGCTTGAAACCGACCGGTCCGAACTAAATACCAATCGGTCGGTACTTTACCATCCCGGCCGGCTCAGGGACGCGCGGTGCTGCGGCCCGACGCGCGAATCCGGTCCTGGACGCCCGGGGAGAAGGCGCTGGCGGCCTGCGCCCAGGACTCGAAGCCGACCGCCGCCTCGAACGAGCCGTTCGCCGCGATCGCCACGGCCCGCTTCATGTCGCGGGCGAGCGCCGGGTCCAGGCCGGCGACGGCGGACGCCAGGGTCAGCGCGGCGTCCAGCGGGTCCTCGGCGAACTCGTCGGCCAAGCCCTCGTCGTAGGCAGCGCGGCCGTCGAGCGTCCGGCCGAGAAGGAGCGTTCGGAGCGCGCGCCCCGGGCCCATCACCTGGGTCAGGAAGTACGTGCAGCCGCCGCCGGGATGCAGGCCGAGCCTGGCGAACGTCGCCCCGAACCGCGCGCCCGGCCCCGCGATCGTCACGTCGCAGACCAGCGCCAGGTTGAGCCCGGCGCCGATCGCGTGCCCACCCACCGCGGCGATCGTGGGATACGGCAGGTCGCGCAGCCACAGGAAGCTGTCGTAGTAGGCGAGCTGGCGGGCGCGCGTCGCGGCCGGCGTCGCGTCCTCGACCGCGAAGATCGCCATGAGGTCGGCGCCCGCGCAGAACGCGCTGCCGGCGCCGGTCACGACGAGGCAGCGGGCATCCTCGTCCGCCTGGAGGCGGCCCGCGACCGCGAGCAGTTCGCCGCGCATCTCCGGGCCGATCGCGTTCCGCTTGCCCGGGTCGTTGAGCGTGAGGATCCGGACACCATCGGGACGGCACTCCAGCCGGAGCCTGTCGAACTCTGCTTGAACGGTCACCGGCGCGTCCTCCCTGCGGGCACCGCACGGCACCCATACCAACAATCAGACCGGTTGGTATCTTAGCTCCCGGCTCAACGCCGTCAAGATCGACAACCCCATCGCGCAACTGAGGCACCTGCTCGCCTGAGTGACGACCAGCACGGCCATTTCCCCGATGGCCGTCTTCCTGCGGCCGGCGGTTCAGTGGTTTTCGATGGCGCTCATCACGTGCTTGATCCGGGTGTAGTCCTCGAAGCCGTACATCGACAGGTCCTTGCCGTGGCCGGAGTGCTTGAACCCGCCGTGCGGCATTTCGGCGACCAGCGGGATGTGGGTGTTGATCCACACGCAGCCGAAATCGAGCCTGGCCGACATGCGCATCGCCGTCGCGTGGTCCCGGGTCCACACCGAGGACGCGAGGCCGTGCTCGATGCCGTTGGCGGATTGGACGGCCTCGTCCTCGCCCGTGAAGGTCTGGACCGTGATGACCGGGCCGAAGATCTCCGTCTGGCTGGCCTCGTCGCGCTGGCGCAGGCCGGACACCACGGTCGGCGCGTAGAAATAGCCGCGGTCGCCGACCCGGGTCCCGCCGTGGTGGACGGTCGCGTGGCCGGGGAGCCGGTCGATCATCCCGGCCACGCGCGCGAGCTGATCGGCGTTGTTGAGCGGGCCGTAGGCGGCGCCGGGGTCGGACGGCCCGGCGGTGCGGGTCGCACGCGCCTGCTCGGTCAGCGCGGCGACGAGCTCGTCATGCAGCTCGGCGGCGACCAGGACGCGGCTGGCCGCGGTGCAGTCCTGTCCCGCGTTGAAGAACGCGGCGCCCGCGATGACTTCGGCCGCGGTGGCGATGTCGGCGTCGGCGAACACGACGACCGGCGCCTTGCCGCCGAGTTCGAGGTGGGTGCGCTTGAGGTCGGCCGCGGCGGCGCCGGCGACCTCCATGCCCGCCCGGATGGAACCGGTGATCGACACGATGTCCGGCCTCGGGTGGGCGACCAGCCCGCGGCCGGTGTCCCGGTCGCCGCAGATCACGTTCAGCACCCCGGGCGGCAGGGCCTCCCCGCAGATCTCGGCCAGGAGCGTGGTGGACGCCGGAGTCGTGTCGGACGGCTTGAGCACCACCGTGTTGCCGGCGGCCAACGCGGGGGCGATCTTCCACACGGCCATCATCAGCGGGTAGTTCCACGGGGTGACCTGCGCGCACACGCCGATCGGCTCGCGGCGCACGAAGGAGGTGTGCCCCTCCATGTACTCGCCGGCCGAGCGGCCTTCAAGGATGCGCGCCGCCCCGGCGAAGAACCGGAACTGGTCGGCGCACAGCGGAACCTCCTCGGCGGCGGTGAGGGCCCGGGGCTTGCCGGTGTCGGCGCACTCGACGTCGACCAGCTCGCCGAACCGCTCTTCGATGCCGTCGGCGATCCTGAGCAGGGCGCGCTGCCGCTCAGCGGGCGTCGTCCAGCGCCAGGACTCGAAGGCCCGCGCCGCGGCGTCCATGGCGGCGTCGATGTCGGCCTGCCCGGACAGCGGCGATGCCGCGTAGACCTCCTCGGTCACCGGGTCGATGATGTCGAGCGTCCGTCCGTCCGCGGCGGCCTGCCGCTCGCCGTCCACGAAGTTGGTGAAGGTCGTCACCGGTCTCCCCTTCATGATCTGCGGCACGCCGTCCGGCCCGTCCCCAAGATCCCGAGATCGCACCGGACTCCGCGTTGTTACGTTTTCCGTCGTTGATTGAGCTACAGACTATGAGATAAGTCATCATGAATGTCAATGACGACTAATATCGTGTGTGACCAGGCACGTTGGCGAGTGTCATCCTAGGGGCGGACAGTCCCTGCGATGATGCGGTCATGAGCAGGAAGAGCGCGACCATGCCGGAGCTTGACGACATCTCCTGGCAGATCATCGAGCAGTTGCAGGAGGACGGGCGGCGGTCCTACGGGGCCATCGCCAAGGCGGTCGGGCTCTCGGAGGCGGCCGTCCGCCAGCGGGTGCAGCGGATGACGGAGGCGGGCGTGATGAAGATCGTCGCCGTCGCCGATCCGGTGCGGGTCGGGGGGCGTCGGCAGGCGATGGTCGGCGTGAAGGTGGAGGGGACGCTGGAACCGGTCGCCGCCGCGCTGTCCGAGATGCCCGAGTCGATCTACGTGGTGCTCTGCGCCGGGACCTACGACATCCTGTGCGAGATCGTGTGCGACGACGACGCCCATCTGACCGAGGTGCTGTCGACCCGCATCAGGTCGATCCCCGGCGTGGCGAGCACGGACACCTTCGTCTACCTCGGGTTGCGCAAGGAGAGCTATCAGTGGCGGGCGCGCTGACCGCAACGCCAACACCACCGAAGGCCACTCATATAGTGGCCACAGAGCGAGATCACAACTAATTCACTTGCATTGTGGCAGGTCGATATGCGATAACGAAGGCATGTCCGATAACCTGTTCCAGGCGGCCGGTGCGCCGGCGCGGCTCCTCGATGACACCTCGGCGCCCTCGATCGAGCACCTGTGGTTGCACTTCACCCGCCACTCCGGGGCGGACGACGCCGACATCCCCGTGATCGTGCGGGGCGAGGGCGCCTACGTGTGGGACGCCCAGGGCAAGCGCTACCTCGACGGGCTGGCCGGCCTTTTCGCCGTCCAGGTGGGACATGGCAGGGAGGAACTGGCCGAGGCCGCGGCCGAGCAGACGCGGCGGCTGGCCTACTTCCCGCTCTGGTCCCACGCCCATCCCAGCGCGATCGAGCTGGCCGACCGGCTCGCCGCCGACGCGCCCGGCGACCTGAACCGGATCTTCTTCACCGTCAGCGGCGGGGAGTCGGTGGAGACCGCGTGGAAGCTGGCCAAGCAGTACTTCAAGCTGACCGGCAGATCCCGCAAGCACAAGGTGATCAGCCGCTCGCTGGCCTACCACGGCACCTCGCAGGGCGCCCTGTCGATCACTGGCATCCCCGGCGCCAAGCAGGACTTCGAGCCACTCGTGCCCGGCACGATCCGGGTGCCGAACACCAACCCCTACCGGGCGCCCGAGCACGTCGGCGACCCCGAGGACTTCGGGCGGTGGGCCGCCGGCCAGATCGAGCAGGCCATCGAGTTCGAGGGCCCCGACACGGTGGCCGCGGTCTTCCTGGAGCCCATGCAGAACACCGGCGGCTGCTTTCCGCCGCCGCCCGGCTACTTCGAGCGCGTCCGCGAGATCTGCGACCGGCACGACGTGCTGCTGGTCTCCGACGAGGTGATCTGCGCTTTCGGGCGGCTCGGGCACGCCTTCGGCGCCGACCGGTACGGCTACCGGCCCGACATGATCACCACGGCCAAGGGACTGACATCAGGGTACGCACCACTCGGCGCCGTCCTGGTGGACGAGCGCCTGATGGAGCCGTTCCGCCGCGACGGCGCGACCTTCATGCACGGATCGACCTACGGCGGGCACCCCGTCTCCTGCGCGGTGGCGCTGGCGAACCTCGATGTGCTCGAACGGGAGGGCCTCTACGAGCACGTCCGCACCACGGAGTCCGCGTTCCGCGCCACCCTGGACAAGCTGACCGACCTGCCCATCGTCGGCGACGTCCGTGGCGGAGGCTTCTTCTACGGGATCGAACTCGTCAAGGACAAGGCCACCCGGGAGACGTTCACCCCGCGGGAATCGAAGCGGATCCTGCAGGACCACGTGTCCGCGAGGTTGTTCGAGGCCGGCCTCTACTGCCGCGCCGACGACCGCGCCGAACCGGTCGTGCAGCTCGCGCCCCCGCTGATCTGCGGTCAGGCGGAATTCGACGAGATGGAGCAGATCCTGCGGGACGCCCTCGCCAGCGCATCGCGCCTGCTGTAGCGACACCAGTGCTCGATCGCGGCATGCCACCGGCTGTCGTTTCTCGCCGCCGAAACGGTGGGGGCACTATCCGGCTCTCGGCCTCGCCCAGGGGCCTGTCGAAGAGCAGGGCTCACCCACCGGTCGGCTCCATCCTGCCTCTTGGCTATTGGTGCGTTAGTCGGCGATGTGGGTGGGGCGGCCGTCGACCAGGGTGAGGCGGATGGGGGCGTCGGCGAGTTCTGCCGAGGTGGCGCGCAAGGGGTTCACGGTGAAGGCCGTGAGGTCGGCTCGGTTGCCCGGGGTGACGCGCCCCGCCTGGGACGGTTCACCCGCGGCCAGGGCCGCGTGAGTGGTCATTCCCTCCAGGGCCATGCGGGGCGTCAGGGCCTGTGCCGGGTTGAGGGGAGCGGCACCGGAGCCGGGACGCGTCCGGACGCGGGCGGCGGCGAGCGTCTCGCGCGCGTCGAAGTGGGCGACCGGCCAGTCCGAGCCGAGTACCAG
>JBOHBY010000558.1:0-1618 GCA_050698635.1 Spirillospora sp. | reverse complement strand
GGGCTGTGCCACCGACGCGGACGGCGCCGTCCGCGCCAGCGTCGGCATCGGGACGAGCGAGGAGCACATCGACCGCCTCCTGGCCGCCCTCGCCGAGCTGACAGCGCGTTGACAGCGCGCTGAGCTGCGCACACTCCGATGGCCTCGGATGATGAGGCTCTTTGGTCCTGTTCGCCCCTGTAGCGTAGACAGTCGCGCGGGGGACGAGCACGGAAGAAACAGGGGGTGGCGACCGTGGCCGACGCGTGGCGACCCACGTCGGATCTGGAGCACCGACTGCAGGAAACCGTACGGGCCGGGGACCAGGAGAGTTACTTCCGGCTTCTCGCCGACAGCGAGCTCGTGGTCCCGGTCCCGCCGGACGTGGTGGACGGCGTCCTCGCCAACGAGGCGCAGCCGTCGTGGCCGACCCAGGAGGAGGACGGCCGCGTCCACGTGCTGGTCTACACGTCGGCGTCGGCGATGCGCGCCTGCCTCGGCCAGTCGTACCAGCACTTCATGACGGTCAGGTTCGGCGACATCGCCGAGACGTGGCCCGACGACCGCTGGTGGCTCGCCGTCGACGTCCCGGCTCGTGGCGTCGGCGCCGCGCTGCCGATCGAGGCGCGGCTGCCGTCCTGGTTCGTCCGCCAGGTCGCCGGGGGCGACGGGCGCCCGCCGCAGGTCGGCCGCGCCGCCGCGCCCTGGGAGGAACTCCGCGACCAGCACCGCGACCTGCCCCGCGAGTCCGCCCGGCAGGAGTTCCAGCCCGCCAACGACGTCGAACGCGAGCTGCTGCGCGCCGCGGCCAACAACGACCACGACCTCTTCCTGCAGACGCTCGCCGCGACGGACGTGCTACTGCCCGTCCCGGACGACACCGACTACACGCTGCGTCCGGGACGTCCCGGTTTCCCCTGGCAGACCCGGGAGGTGGACGGCTCCACCGTCGTGCCCGTCTTCACCTCCCCCGAACGCCTCATCGAGGCCGCGCACGCCGCCGGGACCGGCACCGAGTACATCAAGCTGCCGTTCACCGTCGCGCTGCGCTACTGGCCGAACCACGAATGGCTGCTCGCGATCAACTCCGGCTCCCCTGCCGGCGGCACCGTCCTCGCCCAGCAGCTCCCCGGCCTCGCCACCTGGGCCGACCAGCGCGCCGCGCAGCGCATGACGGACGGTTTCGACCCGCAGAACGACATCGAGCAGCGCCTCTTCGACTCCGCGCGCCGCCGCGACACCGACACCTTCTTCTCGATCCTGCTCGGCGCGCAGGTCCTCGTGCCCGCCGAGCCCGACACCCCGTGGGGCATCGACCCCGGCGATCCCGCGTTCCCGTGGCGGCCGGTGCCCGTCCATGGCCGCACGTCCATCCAGATCTTCACGTCCCTCAGGTGGATGAACGAGGCGATCGGCTCGTCCCGGTTCGTGATGCCGAGCCTCGGTGACGTGGTGGCCGCCTGGCCGGACACCGGCTGGACGCTCGTCCTCAACCCCGGCACGCCGATCGACGCGAGCATGCCCGGCGACCAGGTCCACTCGCTGCGCGGCCCGGAGACCACGGTCACGCCTCCGTCCGCGTCGACGCCGCCGCCCCCGGAGACCCCGGCCGTGCCCGTTGCACCCGCCGTCCCCGCCG
>JBOHBY010000557.1:0-1846 GCA_050698635.1 Spirillospora sp. | reverse complement strand
GTTCTACTACGACGTCGAAGAGTTCCGGTTCCATGACGGACGGCTGCTGCTACGTGGCAACAACGGCACCGGCAAATCGAAGGTGCTGGCTCTGACGCTGCCGTTCCTGCTGGACGGGGAGCTGTCCTCGCACCGGGTGGAGCCCGACGGCGACAAGCAGAAGCGGATGGAGTGGAACCTGCTGCTCGGCGGAAAGCATCCGCATCCCGAACGGCTCGGCTACACATGGCTGGAGTTCGGCCGCCGGCATCCGGACGGTACCGAGGAGTACCGGACGCTCGGCTGCGGTCTGAAGGCGGTGAAGGACCGCGGGATCGCCCGGCACTGGTTCTTCGTCACGACGCGCCGCGTGGGCGTGGATCTGTCCCTGGTCTCGGACGGTGGCGTGTCGCTGACGCGGGAGAAGCTGCGCGACGCCGTGGAGGGCCACGGGCTGGTCTACGACCGGGCGTCCGACTATCGGCGGGCGGTCGACGAGGCACTGTTCGGGCTGGGTGAGCACCGCTACGAGGCGCTGGTCAACCTGCTGATCCAGCTCCGCCAGCCGCAGCTGTCGAAGAAGCCGGACGAGCGGCTGCTGTCCCGTGCGCTGACCGAGGCGCTGCCACCGCTCAGCCCGGCGCTGGTGGCCACGGTTGCGGAGGCGTTCCGCGGCCTGGACGAGGAGCGTGACGCGTTGCGCGCCCTCGAGGACGCGCACAAGGCCGCCACCGGCTTCCTCGGGCACTACACCAGGTACGCGCGGATCGCGGCGAAACGGAAGGCGGCCGGGCCGCGCCTCACGCAGAGCCGCTACGAGCATCTCAACCGGGGCCTTACCGAGGCGGAGACGCGGTTCTCGACGGCGGAGTCCGAGCTGGCGGATGCCGGGCGGCTGCTGGAGAAGCTGGAGGCGGAGAAGACCCGGCTGGAGGCGCGCCGGCAAGCGCTTGAGGCAAGCCCGGAGATGCGCGACGCCGAGCGCATCGAGCAGATGGGCGCGGAGGCACGGCGGCAGAACGCGCACGCGCGGACCCGGGAACGTGATCGCGACGACCTGGCCGGCGAGGTCGAACGCAGGCAACGCCGGGCCGGGACCGCGCTCTCGCGCGCTGAGTCGGCCGAGCGCATGTTCGGCGCCGCCCGGGATGAATCGGCGACACAGGCGAAGGCTGCTGGCTGCGGGCGCGCCCACGCCGAGGCGATGGACGGCTGGGACGCCGATCCCGCCAACGCGCAGCGGAACACCGGAAGGCTCACAGAAGCCCGGTCCCGTGCCCTTGCCGAACTCGACCGCCTGATGGCCGAGGTCAACGCGGCCCGGACCCGGCTGAAAGCCGCCACCGCCGAGGTGGAACGACTGCTCGGCGAACAGCAGGCCGCCGCCGAGCGGATCGCCGCGGCCGACGCGGACACGCAGGCGGGTGCGGCCGCGCTGCTGGACGCCTACACCACCTATCTCGCCGGGCTCACCGATATCCGGCTGGACGATCCCGACGCCGTCCTGGCCGCGCTGGAGGAATGGTCGCAGACCGCCGAAGGCCGCAACCTCGCCGCGACCGCCGTGGACGACGCGGCCCGCGCGGCGACCGCTGCGCTCGGTGGGCAGGTGGCGGACGTCGAGTCCCAGCTGCGGATCGAGCGGACCAACACGGAGGCACTGCTCGATGAGATCGGGCGGCTGGAGGCCGGTGGGCACGATGTTCCGCCCGTTCCGCACACGCGCACCGGCTCCCGCGCGGGCCGTCCGGGCGCGCCGCTGTGGAAGGTCGTCGACTTCGCCGACACCGTGCCGGACGACCACCGGGCCGGGCTGGAGGCCGCGCTGGAGGCGGCCGGAATCCTGGACGCCTGGGTGACGCCGGGC
>JBOHBY010000556.1:0-13603 GCA_050698635.1 Spirillospora sp. | reverse complement strand
TCGCAGAACGCGACGAGCTCGCCGGACGCCGCGAGGATGCCGGTGTTGCGGGCCCCGGCGAGGCCGGGCACGCGGGTGTTGCAGATGACGGTGATCCGCCGTCCCGGCCTGTCGACGGCGACCGAGTCGTCGAGCTCGCTCTGGTCGTGGACGACGAGGCAGTCGACGTCGCCGGGATAGTCCTGGGCGAGGATCGAGTCGAGCGCGACGCGCAGCAGCTCGGGCCGGTCGCGGGTCGCGACGACGACGGTCACGCTCGGGAAATCGTCTGGCGCGTCGGCGGTCTTGGCCTGCTCCTCCGTCTCGGCGGGCGTCTTGGCGCGGACGTTCATCAACGTGTCGATCAGCGCGCCGGTCCGCTGGACGGCCGCCGCCTGCACGGCGCCGGAGTCGCCTTCGGCGAGCAGGTAGGCGTCCGGGTCGTCGAGGAGATGGTCGAGGCGGGTGCGCAGGTCCTTCTCGGTGGCGCAGGCGGCGACCAGGCCCTTCTCCTCGATCCGCCGCAGGAAGTCGATCTGGTGGCCGTCGACGATCTCGTCGAGCGCCGGGTCGCGCGGCACGATCACCGGCAGGCGGCCGAGGCGGCGCGCCTCCCCGATCGTCGACGCGCCCGCGTGCGTCACCACCGCCGACGCCCGGCCCATCAGCTCCAGCAGCTCGACATGGTCGAGGAAGTCGCGGGGCTCGGCGTGCTCGGGCGCCTTGGACGCGCCGTGCTGGACGACGCAGCGGACCCGGCCCCGTCCCATCTCGTCGAACCAGCGGTCCACCCACTCGATCAGCCGGTCGAAGCGGTGGTAGTCGGTGCCGACGGTCACCAACACGAGCGGAAGGTCGTTCACCTGGTCCTCCGAAGGATGCCCCGGCCTTCAGACCGGGGAGGAATTTGGACTCTGCCAGGAGCGTCCTGGCAAAGCCGGGGCGGTCCGAGAACAAAGCTCGCCGACAGGCGAACTGAGGTCTTACCCGACGCGTGCTCGGTAGGCTCGCGGCTGTGAGGACGGCGTACAAGTGCCGGGCATACCCCGACCCCGAGCAAGCGGCCCAGTTCGGCCGCACGTTCGGTTGTGTGCGCCTGGTGTGGAACAAGACGCTGGCAGCGCGGCGCGAGGCGTACCACCAGCGGGGCGAGAAGACCTCTTACAAGCAGACCGATGCCGCGCTCACCGTGTGGAAGAAGTCCGAGGAACTGGCGTTCCTGTCCGAGGTCTCCTCCGTCCCTCTTCAGCAGACGCTGCGCCACCAGCACACCGCGTTCGTCAATTTCTTCGCCGGACGCGCCAAGTACCCGCGCTTCAAGAACCGCGGCTCCCGCCAGTGCGCGCATTACACCCGCTCGGCGTTCCGTATGCGCGGCGGCGAGTTGACGATGGCCAAGACCACGGCACCGCTGAGGTTCGTGTGGACGTGGGACGCGGCGGAGTTGAGCGCGCTCACCCCGACGATGGTCGTGATCTCTCGCGACCCGGACGAGCGCTGGTTTGTGACTTTCGCCGTCGATACCGACGCACCCGACCCACTGCCCGGGACCGGCCACGCGATCGGCGTCGACCTCGGCGTCAGGGACTTCGCGATCACCAGCGATGGGGAGCGCATCGCCAATCCCCGGCATCTGGAACGCAAGGCCCGCAACCTTGCCCGGTACCAGCGCCGCATGGCCCGCTGCCAGAAGGGCTCGGCCAACAGGCGCAAGGCCAAGACCAAGGTCGCGCGCGCCTGCGGCAAGGTCCGCAACGCCAGGCAGGACTTCCTGCACCGCACCAGCACCAAACTGATCCGGTCGGCCGACACGGTCGTGATCGAAGACCTCGCGGTCGGCGACATGGCCAAGAACCGTAAGCTCGCCCGTGCGATCTGCGACGCGGGGTGGGGCGAGTTCCGGCGCCAACTGGAGTACAAGGCCGAGCGCTACGGCCGCAGGCTCATCGTGATCGACCGCTGGTACCCCTCGTCCAAGACCTGCTCGTCTTGCGGGCACCTGCTGGCGGAGCTGAGGCTTTCCACCCGGCACTGGACGTGTCCGGGCTGCCGCACCCGGCACGACCGGGACATCAACGCGGCCAAGAACATCCTTGCGGCCGGTCAGGTCGTAGCCGGGCACAGCCCCGGCGATGTCTGTGGAGCTGGTGTCAGACGGCAAGGGTCCTCCCTTCCGCAGCCGGCTGCGAAGCAGAAACCATCCACGGCGCGAGCCGCGGCAATCCCCTCCCCTTAGGGAGGGGAGGGTGTCAAAGCAGGTTCCCCACGACGACGGAGTTCGGGTAGAAGCGGCGCTGCTCGTCCCACTGGACGAGGAACAGCGAGGCGAAGGGGCGGCACAGCCGTCCGGTCAGGGTAGGCGAGTCGATGCGGTCGTACACCTCGATGTAGACCGACGGGATCCGCATCAGCTTCGCCAGGACGAAGAACGGCAGCGCGACACCCGCGCCCGTGGAGACGACGACGTCCGGCCGTGACCTGCGCAGCAGCCGCCAGGCGAGCCTGGTGTTGCGGAGCAGGTTCGGGATGTTGCGGGTGGTGGGCTGGTACGCCCAGGAGACGTTCTCGCCGTCCAGCAGCGATTCGGCGTGCCGGGACTCGAACGTCACCCAGGAGCGCTCGTGCGGACGCCACCACGGTTCGAGGGCCAGCAGCTGTGTCAGATGGCCGCCCGCGGACCCGATCAGCAGGACGTGTCTTCCGGTCGGTGGCATTGGGCTCCTTCACGGGCGAGGGGTGGGGGAAGGGGGCGGGGGTCGTCAGGCGAGGGTCGTCGGCTAGGGGTGGGCGGTGGCGCGGCGGCGGATGCGGCGGATCTCGTCCAGGCGCAGGACGTCGCGGCGCAGCAGGCAGCCCGTCCCGTAGAGGCAGGCTCCGATGAACGTGGCGACGAGGAGGGGGACGAGACCGTCCAGCAGCAGGCGCGTGGTCAGCGGCAGGACGCCGAAGCCGACACCGGCGAGCACGGCGGCGGTGAGCGTCCCGCGTCCGAACGGATGCAGCCGCAGGACGTGCGCGATCTGCGCCAGCGGCACCGCGTTCTTGACGAACAGCGCGATCGCCCAGCCCGCCGCGGCGCCCTTGATCCCGAGCCAGGGGATCAGCAGCAGGTCGGCGACGATGTTCACGGTCATCGCGGTGACGATGTTCGCGAGGTTCCAGGTCGTCTTGCCCGCCATGATCAGCACGGTGTCGACCTGGCCGCAGATCGTCGCGAACAGCATGGTCAGCGACAGGATCAGCACGACGTCGGCGCCCTCCTGGTAGCCGCCGCCGAAGAGCCGCAGCGTGTACGGCGCGAACGTGGCGAACACCAGGTAGACGGGCCAGGTGAGAAGGACGAGCCAGCACGTGGCCGTCTGGTACAGCGACCGGGCCCCCGCCATGTCGCCGCGCGACAGGACGGCGCTGAGCTGCGGCTGCACCGCCTGCCCCAGGGCCTGGTTGCCGATCTGCCCCACCACGACGTAGCGGGTCGCCGCCGTGTACACCGCGGCCTGCACCGGGCCGAGCAGGCCCGCGACGAGGACGATGTCGAACCGCTGCAGCATGATCTGCGCGAGCGAGGCGATGGCGCGCGGCGCCGTGTACCGCCAGAACTCGCGGGTGGTCCCGCCGTCACTCGCGGCTTTCTCGCGAGGCTCGGGCAGTGCGACGGGGTCGGCGGGGCGGCGCATCATGCCGCGCAGGAGGACGACGGCGATCACCGCGGTGACGATGTACGGGCCCGCCCAGGCCGCGCCCAGCAGCGACGTCGCGCCGAACCACGCCAGGCCCGCAAGCAGCGACAGCTGGAGACCCTGCCGGGCGATGTTCTCGACCAGCGCCGTCGGCCGCATCGCGCGGTACCCGCGCGTGGCCGCCAGCGCCGCGTCGGACACGGCCGCCGCGGGCAGGAACAGCGCGAGGGCGCGCAGGTAGCGGGCGCCGTCGTCGGGCGGTCCGTCCACCACGACCTCGGCGATCCACGGCGCGGCCGCGTACAGCGCGGCGGCGATCACGAGCGAGGCGACGACCGTCGGGCCGAACGCCGCGCGGACGTAGGCGGCGACGCGGTGCCCGAGGCCGAGCGCCCGCGTCCGCGCGATGAAGTAGACGAGCCCCACGTCCGTGCCGAGCCGCGCGAGCGCCAGCCCCATCAGGAAGACGGTGGTCGCCGCGAAGAAGACGCCCGCCTCCTGCTTGCTGAACCCGCGTGTGAGCACCACCACGGACAGGAACTGGGCGACGGCGGCGAACCCGGCGCCCATGACGTTCAGGACCCCGCCGCGCGCCAGCGCCCGCAGGTCGGCCGTGCCGCGCGCGGTGGTCCTGGTCGTTTCGGATGTGTCCGAGGTGGAGGTCATCGCCAGGACGGGAGCTTTCCGAGCCAGCCGGCGAGGCGCTCGTCCTCGGGACGGAAATGGTCCGACAGTTCCTCGCGGACGGCGTCGGAGAGCTTCGACGCGCGGGGCGCGGAATTGTGCCGCTCGAACGCCGGATACCGTCCGGCGGGGAGGCCGAGGAACGTCAGCACGCCGTCGTAGACGCTTTCGGGGCTCGTCGCCAGCTCGTGGTTGTCGATGACGTGGATGCGGTCCCGCCCGACGAGGCCTTCCAGCCGTTCGAGCTGTTCGGCGTACCGTCCGCGGGCCCGGTAGGCGTGGTGCTGGACGGCGAAGCTCAGATACGACGGGTCGGCGAGCATCCTGCCGATCTCGCCGTCCAGCCGTTCCTCCTCCAGTTCCAGCGCCCGCTCGAACGGCTCCGTCTCGAAGCCGCGCCGCATTTCCTGGGCGTGCGCCGAATAGGCACGCTCCACCGGATCGCGCACCATCACGATCAGTTTCACGCCGGGCAGGTCTTTCGCGATCCGTTCGGGCGCGAGCGGATGGAACATGTAGAACGGGCTGGCCTCGAAGGTCTGCGGCCGAACCCCGACGCGGCGCTCCACCAGGCGGGCGGTCGCCTTCAGCGGGAAATGCGCGCGGTACCAGGGGAAACCGCGGTCGTAGGCCATGTCGAAGTAGTGCACGCCCTTGTCCATGCGGTCCCGCAGGACGGCCGGGTGCGCGCGCAGGTAGCGGAACAGCGACGTCGTCCCGCACCGCTGCGCCCCGACGATGAGGAAGTCGGGGACCATCCGCGCCTCGTGGGTGAGGCGCCCCACGGCCCGCACGCCCTTGCGGACCGTCTGCTTGGCGGATCCCGTCAGCGCCTGGGAACCGGTCACGGCCGCCTCCATCCGTCGGGGTTGAAATAGGACGACTGGGCGAGCTCACGGAAAGCGCGCATCGATGCGGGGTGGCCGCGCAGGGAGTAGTACATGGTGGTCTTCTTGTTGTGCGGGTGGTTCTTGTCGTAGTAGGCGAGCGCCTTCACCTGCGGCTGCCGGCGGATGTAGTCGCCGAACGTGCGCAGCCATTCCGCGCGTGCGCCGCCGTTCTCCTCGGCGCCGTACTCGCCGATGACGACGGGTTTGCCGTGGCCCTGCGCCCACGTGAGGAACGAGCCGAATATCTGCTCCGGCGGACGCAGCTTCGGGTAGGCGTAACCGTCGGCGCAGATCCAGTCGACCTGCCCGTCGCCCGGGTAGTAGGCGGGGGCGCGTCCGGCGTCGAAACCCTCGACCGTCGGGCACCACGCCCAGCCGACGTTCGTCACGCGCTCGGAGTCGAAGATGCCCCTGATGCGCCGCCACGCGGCGATGTAGCGCTCCGGGGAGCCGATCTCCTTCTGAAGGTTCGGCCGGTCCATCTCGCCGCGCCACGCCAGCAGGATCGGTTTGCCGAGCTTCCTCACGTCGCGGGCGCGGGCGCGGATCACCTTGTCCTCGCGCCCGTCGACGATCGCGTCGGTGCGGGTGCCGCCCCAGCCGATCATCAGCACCCGGCCCTCGGACGCGAACCGCCGGTCGACGTCGCGCGGGAACGGCTTGCCCCACGGGTAGTAGGTGCGGACGATGTCCAGCGGCCCGCCGATCCGGCGGTCGAAGTCGGTGACCGCGTCGATCTGCCCCTGCTGGGTGTGGTCGCCGCCCCTCGGCTCGACGTACGCCCCGAACCAGGCGCCGCGCTCGGGCGGACGCGGCCCGCCCGCCGGATAGGTGTCGTACTCCCGCACGATCGCGGGCCCCTCGTCGCTGAGGTTCATCCAAACGAGGCCCGCGACGAGCGCCACCATGCCGACCGCCGTGGCCAACGCTTGCGCCTTGAACCGCTGGCGCAGGTCCGTCCCGCGACTCTGCGGCACGGCCGTGTCCCTGGTCGGCTCCTCCACGATTCGTTGCCCCCCGATTCTCGTTCTGCGTCGCTCAGGTCGTCCCGCCTCGTCCGTCCGGCCATCCGGGCCCCGGCGGGACGGTCGCCGTCCGCTGCGGCGCGTGCCGCCCGTGGACGTGCGCCGGCTCCGGTCGTGCCGGGTCGAGGGCCGGGTCCTCGTCGCCGAGGGCGGCGCGGGTCGCGAGGTTCAGCGCGACGAGCAGCAGGGCGCCGAAGACGAGTCCCGCGATGACGTCGGTCACCCAGTGGACGGCCAGGTAGGTGCGAGAATATGCCTCGATCCAGGCGAGCGTGGCCAGGATCGTCCAGCCGATCACCCTGCCTCTGCGGCTCGTCCGCGCGCTGAGGAAGAAGAAGACCGCGACGATCCCGTACACCGCGACGACCCGGACGTTCCCGCCCGACGGGTACGTGCCGCCCGAGTTCGGCGGGGCGGGCCGGTCCATCAGGTAGGTCAGGCCGAGGACAAGGTAGTGCGAGGCGAACAGCATCGCGCCCATCGCCGCGGCGGGCAGCCAGCGGTGCCGCCGCCACACCAGCGCCAGCATCAGGACGGCGCCGATGCACGTCCCCCGGACGCCCCACGACGTGCTGACGTCGGTGATCACCTCGTTGAGCGACTTCCAGGCCCCGATCCGGTGGTCCACCGCGCCGTCGTAGACCCAGTCGTCGAACGGCTGGGCGGCCACCGCCACCGGGCCGAGCGCGGCGGAGATCGCCCAGGCGACCGCGAGGCCACCGGCGGCCACGACCGAGAAACGCCAGAACGGGCTCAGCCGTCCGAGCGGCCCCCCGCGCAAATACGCGACTATCCCGCGCGGCGGTCCCGCGGATTCGACCCCGTCCGCGGATTCCGGACGGTCGACACGGTCGGCGCGGAAGTAGGCGGCGGCGCCCGCGAGCGCGATCAGCAGAAGGCCCAAGGGCAGCAGCAGGGCGATGATGAGGGACATGGCACCTTGAGAGGTCGGGCCGGAGGTCGGGCCGGAGGGCGGGACGCCGCAGCATAAGAGGGGTTTCGCGCAATTATGCCGTAGCACGGCGGATGAGCCGTCCGGCCAATCCGGCGGTGAAGAGGGGTGAGCGGTAGACGCCCCGGCCGGGAAGAAGGTTTACCGCACCCAGGCACAAATCACTTTACGTAGCCTACATTTACTTAACGTACATAACAATTTGTGTAATACCGGTCGACCCCTGGGAACCCGTGAGCCGGGAGAAGCGCGAGCGGTAACGTTCTCGCGCAACGGTGGTGCGCGGAGGCCGACCCCTCAATCAGGTCGCCGCGCCTCGGTGGGCCCCGACGGGGCAATTCCAGGAGTGACCGTAGATGGTTCGTACGTGTAGAGCGCTGGCCGCGTTGGTGCTTGTCGTCGCGGGGGTCTTCGCCCTCGCCGGAGGACAGGCGTCCGCGGAACGGCTGACCCAGGACCGGCTGGTGAGCCCCGACCCGGTGAACTGGTCCCCCAACATCCTCGACGGCACCGTCTTCGCGATCGAGCAGATCGGAAACAAGGTCATCGTCGGCGGCAATTTCACGCAGGTGAAGGAGGTCGGCAACAGCACGGCCTTCGCCCGCGCCAACATCCTCGCCTTCAACGCCACGACCGGGAAGATCGACACCGCGTTCGTGCCGAAGCTCGACCGGACGGTCTACGACCTGCAGGCCGCGCCGGACGGCAAGACCGTCTACGCCGCGGGCCTGTTCAACAACGTGAACGGCGTCGCGCAGAAGGGCGTCGCGCGGCTCAACGTCTCCGACGGGACGACGGTCACCGCGTTCAAGCCGCCGCTCGTCGACGGCATGGTCCGCACGGTCGGCCTGTCCAAGGACCGCCTGTTCATCGGCGGCGCCTTCACCAAGGTCGGCACCAAGGCGCACCCTGCGCTGGCCGCGCTCGACGCCGCGTCCGGCAAGCTCACCGACTATGTCGACCTCGGCATCGGCGGCCTGCACAACGGCGGCACCACCAAGGTCTGGCAGTTCGCGATCACCCCGGACGGCGCCAAGATGGCCGTCATCGGGAACTTCACGCAGATGGACGGCAAGACCCGCGACCAGTTCGCCATGCTGAACCTCACCGCCGACAAGGCCGAGGTGGCGAACTACTACACCAAGGGTTTCGAGGCCCAGTGCACCCGCTCGGTCGAGACCTACCTGCGGGACGTCGAGTTCTCGCCCGACGGTGAGTACTTCGTCATCGTCTCGACAGGCGCCTACTACGCCAACACCCTCTGCGACACCGCCACCCGGTGGAAGACCGACCAGAGCGGCACCGACCTCAAGCCCACCTGGACCAACTACACCGGCGGCGACACGCTGAGCGCCGTCGCCATCACCGGCGCGGCCGTCTACGTCGGCGGCCACAACCGCTGGCTGAACAACCCGTTCTGCGCCGACCGCGCCTGCCAGGGCGCCGTCAGCCGGCCCGGCATCGCCGCGCTCAACCCGGTCAACGGCATCCCCTTCTCCTGGAACCCGACGCGCGACCGCGGGCACGCGGTGGAGGACATCGTCCCCACCTCCGACGGGCTGTGGTTCGGCGCCGACACCGACCAGGTCGGCGGCGAGTACCACGCCAAGATCGCCAAGTTCCCGCTCGCGGGCGGCAAGGAGATCCCGAAGAACAACACCGGCAAGCTTCCGGGTGACGTCTTCATGGCGGGCGGCACCTCGGACAACAAGGTCGACAAGCGTCACTTCGACGGCACCACCGCCGGCGCGGTCGCGTCCGTCCCCGACGGCGGCACCCCCTGGTCGGCCGCCCGCGGCTCGTTCATGATCAACGGGCAGCTGTACTACGGCGCGTCCAACGGCACGTTCAACCGCCGAAGCTTCGACGGGACGACCTACGGCACGCCCGAAGTGATCAAGACCGCCGACGAGATCGCGAACATGACGACCTGGCACGGCGAGGTCGACGACATCTCCGGCATGTTCTTCTACAACGGCCGCGTCTACTACACGCGGTCGGCGCTCGGCACGACCGGCAAGCTCTACTACCGCTACTTCGAGCCGGAGAGCGGCATCGTCGGCGGCGAGGTCTACACCGCCTCCACCGGCGTCACCGGGCTGAACTTCGGCGACGTCGAGGGCATGTTCGTCGCCGGAGGCAAGCTGTACTGGGCGAGCAAGGCCAGCGGCGACCTCAAGAGCGTCGAGTTCACCGGCGGCGAGCCCGTCGCCGGCACCGTCAAGACCGCCGACTCCACCGGCGACTGGCGCGCGAAGGCCCTGTTCCTGCTCGCCGGGACGGCCAACAAGCTGCCTGTGGCGGCGTTCACCTCGTCCTGCGAGGCGCGCGACTGCACCTTCCAGGGCGCCACGTCCGCCGACTCCGACGGCCAGATCACCGGCTACGCGTGGGACTTCGGCGACGGCAAGACCGGCACCGGTGCCGCCCCGCAGCACACCTACGCGGAGAACGGCACCTACACGGTCAAGCTCACGGTGACCGACAACGACGGTGACACCGGGACGGTGAGCAAGAGCGTCCAGGTCATCGACAAGGCCATCGCCTACCGCGGCGGCGCCGGCGACAACCGCAACACCAACGCGCCCGCCGTGACGGTGCCCGCCGCCGTCGCACCCGGCGACGGCATGGTGCTGATCATGACCAAGAACAGCAGCACGATCACGGTCACCGCGCCACCGGCCGGCTGGACGAAGGTCGACGAGGTCACCGCCTCGGGCATCACCAGCACGGTGTGGAAGCGGGTCGCCGTCGCCGGTGACGCCGGTTCCGCCGTCAAGGTCGGCCTGAGCGACTACGCCAAGACCGACATCCGGCTGGTCGCCTACCGCGGGACGAACGCCACCGACCCGGTCGCGGCCGCGACCGGCGGCACCGGCCTCACCTCGGCCACGGCGCACGTGACGCCGAAGGCGGACGTCGCCGCCGCGGGCAGCCTGGTCATCTCCTACTGGTCCGACAAGGGGACGACCACCGCCTGGACGGCACCGCCCGCGATCACCACGCGCGGGACCGAGGGCGGCGGCAGCTCGTCGAGCATCAGCGTCCTGGTCGGCGACTCGGGCGGGTCCGTCCCGCTCGGCGCCTACGGCGGGCTCACCGCGACCGCGAACGTGGCCGCCAACAAGGCCGCCATGTGGACGATCGTGCTGAAGCCGCAGCCGTAACGCGGAAGAACACCTGAGGGGCGGGCCAGTTTCTGGCCCGCCCCTCACTCGTTCGTAATGTGCACCGGCCCAGCCGGTCCAGCGGGTTCAGCCGGTTCAGCCGGTTCAGCCGGTTCAGCTCACCTTGGCGGACCAGGAGGCGAGGACGGGCAGGAGCCACGTGTCGAGGCGTCCGAGCCGCGCTCCGGCCTCGTCCTGCCGGTCCGTCAGATAGCGCGTGCCGAGCTCGGCGAGGTACAGCAGGGCCGCGAGCGTCGCCTCGTCCGGCGTGAGCCCGAGCGGCGCCAGCAGCTCCGGCGCCCCGGCCATCCCCTCGTCGGCGGCCTGCCGGGGGTCGGTGCCGTGCTCGGTGATGGCGTCCTGCGTCACGTAGTGGACGGCGTCGAACCCGACCGGCACGCCCGTGCCGAAGCGCTCCCAGTCCCAGACCAGCATCTGTTCGGGCAGCGCGGCCATGTTCCAGGCCGTCCAGTCGCCGTGCCAGGCGCCGAAGGGCAGCACGCGGTCGCCCGCGCGTTCGGCGACCCGGTCGAGCACCGCCGCGATCTCCTGCCCGGCGTCGCTGCCGAGCGCGGCGACGCGGGCGCGCAGCGACTCCCAGTACGGGGACGCGGTGAGCGCGACCCGCTCGACGCCGTCGATCTCGACGACCTCCGCGACCGCCGCCATCATCCGCTCCCGGGTGAGGGCGGCGTGCCGCGACCACACCGGCAGCGGGTCCAGGACGAGGATCTCCAGCCCGTTCCACTGCCCCGCGTGCGCGATCGACGGGACCCGTACCGTGGGCATCGGCCGCTTCGCGAGCTTCTCCAGCGCCGTCCGCTCGGCCCTGACCAGGTCGCGGGTCAGCTCGTTGACGCCGATCTTGGCGTAGCCGAGCGTCCGCCCGTCGCGCCCGAGGACCTGCGCCACCGGCTTGCGGTTGGCGCGGTCGGGCCCGATGTGCAGGGCGATGACGACGTCCGCGCCGAGTACACCGCCGAGATACCCCTCGATGTCCGGCGCGCCGTCGACCTCCTCGGCGGGCGCGGACGTCCCGGCCTCGGATTCGTAGACGCGGATGCGGTCGCGCAGGAGCGGGCCGCCGACGCCGGTCCGCAGGCCGACCGCCAGCGCGCGGGACAGCAGGTTCGCCTTCCTGGAACGGTCCTTGTTGAACCCGAGCACCGCCGTCGCGCCCGGACGCCCCGACGCGGGCAGCATCAGCCGCGGCTCCCGCGCGTGCGGCACGAGCAGGTACTCGCGGACGGGCCGTCCCGCACCGGCGTCACCGGACCCGGTCGCGACATGCCGCGGCGGCGGCCACAGCAGCGCCGCGATCTCCGTCACGTACCGGGCGCGGCCCGAAACGGCGGCGGCGGTGGCGGAGGAGGCGGTGGCGGCGGACGGAGCGCCGTCGGAGGTTCCCACGTGCTGATCACCCGGTTTCTTGTCTTCGGCGCGCCTGGTCGCTGCGCCACAGCAGGGCAAGGCTCACGAAGGTCAGCGACAGCGGCGACCCCGCGGACGTGTAGGCGGTGCTGAACCAGAACGACAGCAGCACGACGAGGGAGCCGCCGATGCCGTACGCGGTTCGGTCATGCCGGTAGCGCCACAGCGCGTGCAGGAAGAAGCCGAAGAACAGCGCCGTCCCGACGAAACCGTTCGAGATCAGGAGGAGCCAGAGCTGCCCGGTGCTGCCGACCGTGGAGTTGCCGCACTGCGCGCAGCTCGGCGTGCGGCCGATCGCGATGGACGACGGGCTGCCGCGCAGCGCCCGTCCCGACCCGTAGCCGAGGATGGGGGAGCTGGCCGCCGCCTCCAGCGACCGCACCGCGAGCGTCGAGCGGATGTTGTCGCTGTGCCCGTTCTCGGCGCGGGCCTTGACCATCGTGCTGAGCGGGGACAGCGCGAACACCAGCATCGCGACGATCAGGCCGAGCGCCAGCGCCCCGAGCACGAACAGCCGCCCCTGCATCATCAGCCGGAACGCGACGTACAGGAACGCGATGACGATCCCGAGCCACATCGCCCGGTTGAGCGAGTAGACCGTCGGGATGGCGGCGACGACGGCGAGCAGCGCCACCCCCCATTTCGCGCCGCGGGAACCGGTCGCCCACCAGCCGACGAACACCCACACCATCAGGACGACGAGGTTGTTGCCCCAGATGTTGGTGTACTCGAACGGCGCCTTCGGACGTGCGCTGGCCGTCGTGCCGAGCACGTCCTGCACCTGCGCGAGGCCCGGATGGACCATGTCCTCGACCCATTTGCTGGACGTCATCGACTTCGGCAGCAGCATCTCCACCGGGGAGTCGAAGCTCACGTCGGGGAACAGGACGCCCGCGACGCCGCCGATCACCGTCACGATCCCGAGGAGGCCGAGCAGCCGCGCCAGCCTGCGCAGCGGCATCTGCTCCTCGGTGAGGTTCCCGATGTAGAGGAACATGACCGTGGCGGCGCTGTACAGGATCATGCGCTGGCCGTAGCCGAGGAACCCGCCGGAGTCCGGCATCGTCCCCGGGGCGACGAGGCCGAGCGAGGCGGCGCCCGCGGCGGCCCAGACCAGGAACAGCACCCAGATCCCGAAGCCGGGCGGGACCTTGATCCGCCGCTTGCGCATCAGCAGCCACGCCATCGGGACCGCCGCGGCGCCCCAGATGACCGAGGTCATGCCGAGCGCCCACCAGAGCGGGTAGATCCCGAACAGCGTGTACAGCGGCCACGCGGGAAGCGCTCGGCCCGGCGGCCCGGCGGCCGGCTCCGGCACCGAGCTCAGGGGCCGCGCCGACGTCCGGCCCTCTCGCGGCAGATCGACGATCATCGCACGGCGACCGGTCAGCGCCGCCACGTCGTGTCGGGGAGCGTCCTCCCGTTGGGCGAGGCCGTCGGGTCGAGCGCGTCGAGTATGCCCTTGGTCTTCTCCCCGCCGAGCTCGTCGGCGAGGCGCTCCTCGTGGGGCGCGGCGTGCTTGGCGCCGGACGGCTTCTCACCGGCCTGCGCGTCGCGGGCCTGGGCCTCGCGGGCGGGCTTGTCGGCGGACGGCTTCTCGACGACGCGTTTGTCGGTCATCGGCTTGTCCCGCACGTCGGGGGCCTTGAACCTGAGCGTCTCGCCGTTCTCGAAGCGCTTGCGCTCCTCGTCGCTGTCGGGCCGCTCGCGCGTGGGCCGCGGTTCGCGTTGCGTACGCGTCTCGCGGGAGTCGCGGGTGGGGCGTCCGCCCGCCGTCCGGCGGCGGGACATGCGC
>JBOHBY010000555.1:0-2006 GCA_050698635.1 Spirillospora sp. | reverse complement strand
GGCCACGTCGGTCGTCGTCCCCGGCGTGCCGGGCGGGGCCGGGAAGCGCCGCCTGCTGATCTCCGTCCCCGGCGACGCCGACGCCCGGATCAGGACGCAGATGATCACCAAGGACGGCGTGTTCGCGCCGCAGGGGCAGGACGTCCTCGACGCGCCCGCCAAGACCGTCACGTCCCTCGCGATCGACGGCGCGCTGGTGGCCAAGGCCGGCGCCGTCCGGCTCGTCGCGGACCGTCCGATCGTCGCCGGTTTCGCCGCCGAGCGCGGCGCCGACATCGCCTACGGGACGTCCACGCCGCCGCTCACCGCGTCCGGGCCCGGCATCGTCGCCGACAACCGGTTCGACTCCTCGCTCGTCCTCACCGCCCCGTCCGGCGCGGCGACCGTCGAGGTCACGACCATGAACGCCACCGGCAGGAGCGCCCCGCAGGAGATCAAGATCCCCGCGGGACGGACGGTCGAGACCACGCTCACCGCCCCGAACGGCACCACCGACGACGACACCGACGACGACACCGCCTACGGCGTCGTGATCACCCCAAAGGCCGGTTCAGGGCCCGTCCACGCGTCCCGCACCCTGGCCAAGGGCAAGGACGACGACTACCTGTTCACCGTCCTGCCGATCACACCCGCCGCGACGACCCTCCACCTCCCCGACACCGCCGACACCCCATCCGCCCTGATACCTGACTAATCGTCGGGCGAGTCATAACTCGGGTCGACGGATTCGGGGGAGAGGCCGAGCAGGTCGGCGACCTCCTCGACCAGGAGGTCACGGATCAGGCGGGCCAGTTCGCTCTCGCCCTTGGCGCGGGCCTCAACGGGACGGCGGAACACGGTGATGCGCACCTGCCGGTCGCCCTTACCCGGGACGGTCCGGCCGAGCGGGATGGGGCCGTCGAACCAGGGTTCGACGGTCGGGACCTCCTCGACGGTGAAGCGCACCCTGGCGAGTTCACGGCCCCAGCGGGCCGCCAGCCGCCGCACCTCGTCGTCGACGAGGTCGTCGAACCGTTCCGCGCGGGTGCGGGAGACCGGCGCCTGCGGGGGTGTCAGAGGACCACGAACGCCACGGCCGTGCCGATCGCGGCGCCGTACGCCTGCCACACGGGATCGCACGCCACAAGCGTACCTCCACCGCGCCTCCACCTCGCCGAACACCTGTGCGGTGACCACACGGTGAGGGTTCGGCTCCACACGGAATGTAGTTGTTACCCGGGAAATCGCCCGGTAACGGCGACACGTTCGACCGGGTGGTGGCGGAGCCGGTGGGAGGCAGGTACGGTCAGCCATCGTGAGCCCCGTCCGCACCTGCTCTCGTACCGCCTGCAAGGCGCCCGCAGTGTTCACGCTCACGTACGTCTACCGCGATTCCACCGCGGTCTTGGGGCCGCTCGCCACGTACGCCGAGCCGCACTGCTATGACCTGTGCGCGGAGCATTCCGAGCGGCTCACCGCCCCGATGGGGTGGGAACTGGTTCGGCTGCCGGTCGAGGAGGAGTCCGAGCCGAGCGCCGACGATCTGGAGGCCCTCGCCGACGCCGTCCGCGAGGCCGCCAAGCCCGCCCCCGGAGCCGGTCACGAGCCGGTTGGGCAGGGCACGGAAGTCGGGCGCCGCGGCCATCTGCGGGTGCTGCGCTCGGAGCCCGCGGGAACGCAGCCCGCCCAGGAGTGACCGCTCGGCGGCGTCTTGGCGGCGTCGCGGCGGCGTCGCGGCGGGGCGCGTGCGCCCTTCCCGGTAGGCTCGTGAACCCCGTTTCTTTGGGGCAGGGCTCAGCGGACAGGGAGCAGGAGTGGGCGACCTCGCCAAGATATTCAAGGCGTACGACATCCGCGGCGTCGTACCGGACGAACTCGACCCGTCGACGGCCGAGGCGGCGGGTGCGGCGTTCGCGCGGACGACGGGCGCGGGCGCGCTCGTCACCGCCCACGACATGCGGGAGTCGTCGGTGCCGCTGGCCGAGGCGTTCGCGCGCGGCGCGACGTCCCAGGGCGCGGACGTGGTC
>JBOHBY010000554.1:0-4587 GCA_050698635.1 Spirillospora sp. | reverse complement strand
CCCGCCGCCCGCCCGCACCGATGTGACGGAGCATCCTCAGTGGGCAGAGGGACGGCATGAACATCACAGGCATCATCAGCGCGATCGTCATCGGTGCGATCATCGGCGCACTCGGGCGGCTCATCCTGCCCGGACGCCAGCCCATCGGCGTCCTGTTGACCGTGCTCGTCGGCATCGTCGCCGCGATCGCCGGGACGGCCATCGCGCAGTCGGTCGGCGTGTCCACCACCAACGGGATCGACTGGATCGAGCTGGTCTTCCAGATCGGCCTCGCCGTGCTCGGCGTCGCGGTGGTCGCGGGCTTCAAGGGGCGCCGCAAACAGCAACGCCGCTCCCCGCGCTGAGCGCGGGTTACGAATTCCGGCCGGCGCACGTCATAGCTGTGACCGGCGAGATGACTGTGACCGGCGAGATGGCTGTGACCGGCGAGCGACCAGCGAGGAGCGAGCATGAACTCCGGCATTCAGACGATCATCTACCCCGTCCAGGACCTGGAGCAGGCCAAGATCCTGTACGGCCGCCTGCTGGGCGTCGAGCCGTACGCCGACGCGCCCTACTACGTGGGCTTCAAGATCGGCGGCCAGGACATCGGCCTGGACCCGAACGGCCACCGCCACGGGCAGAACGGCCCGACCGCCTACCACCACGTCGATGACATCGAGGGGACGAAGAAGGCGCTCGTAGACGCGGGTGCCGAGCTGGTCGAGGACGTCAAGGACGTGGGCGGCGGCAAGCGGATCGCCGTGCTGAAGGACCCGGACGGCAACATCATCGGCATCACCCAAACGGCCTGAGCCCCCGAGAGCGCCCACCCGTCCGCCCACCCGTCCGTCCCTGATCAGGTCGGCGAGCGTCCAGTGGCCGGTGCCCCTGCCGACCAGCGCCTCCTCGCCCATCGTGATGACGGCGTCCGCCGCTGCCTGGGGGTTTCGTCGAGGTATGCATCTCGGCAAATGCGGGTTGGTGCGGGTGAAGGTTTGATCTCATAGGGCGATCACGCAGGTGCGGAGGGTCACGTCAGGTCCAGGGGAGGCCAGATGGTGGGGGACTCGAAGGTCGCGGGACGCGAGCGGGGGGAGCGAGGCGAACCGGGGGAGCGAGGCGAACCGGGGGAGCGGGGGGCTCCGGCGGCGCGGTACGCGCCGATCGCCGGCTCGGCGGCCTTCCGGTTGCTCAGGAGGAGGTACCGGCGGGCCGCGGCGATCGTCGTGAGCCTGTTCCTCGGGTGGTACTTCGTGTTCGTCGGGCTGTCGGCGTTCGCCCGGGGGTTCATGGCGCGGCCCGTGGCGGGGCACGTCAACGTCGCGCTGCTGCTCGGCGCGTTGCAGTTCGTCTCGACGTTCGTCCTGGCGGGCGGGTACGTCCTGTACGCGCGGCGGCGGCTCGATCCGCTGGCCGGTGAGCTGCGGTGACGGGGTCCGGGCTGACGTTCGGGCTGTTCGTCGCGTTCATCATGATCACCCTGGGGATCACCGTGTGGGCGCGGGCGAACACGCGCGGCGCCGACGACTTCTACGCCGGCGGGCGGACGTTCTCCGGCCCGCAGAACGGGATCGCGCTGGCGGGCGACTACATGTCCGCCGCGTCGTTCCTCGGCATCGCCGGGATCATCGCGCTGTCCGGATACGACGGGTTCCTGTACTCGGTCGGGTTCCTGGTCGCGTGGCTCCTGGCGCTGCTGCTCGCCGAGTTGATGCGCAACGCGGGCCGGTTCACGATGGGGGACGTCCTGTCGCGGCGGGTGCGGCGGCAGGCGCCCGTCCGGCAGGCGGCGGCCGTGTCGACCGTGACCGTGTCGGTGTTCTACCTGCTCGCGCAGATGGTCGGGGCGGGGGCGCTGGTGTCGCTGCTGCTCGGCGTCCACCCGGGCGAACGGTTCCTCGGCATGACCGCGGACGCCGCCGAGACCGTCACGATCGTCGTCGTGGGCGCGCTGATGATCTTCTATGTGGCCTACGGCGGGATGAAGGGCACCACCTGGGTGCAGATCATCAAGTCGGCACTGCTGACCGCGGGCGCCGCCGTGCTGACCGCGCTGGTGCTCGGCAGGTTCGGCTTCGACGTCAGCGGCGTGCTCGGCTCGGCCGCCGACGCCAGCGGACACGACGAGGCGTTCCTGCGCCCCGGCCTCCGCTACGGGCAGGACGTCCCCGGCGACACCCACCAGACGATCGTCAACAAGCTCGACTTCATCAGCCTCGCGCTCGCGCTGGTGCTCGGCGCGGCCGGCCTCCCGCACATCGTCAACCGGTTCTTCAGCGTCCCCGACGGGCGGACCGCCCGCGGCTCGGTGAGCTGGTCGATCGGGCTCGTCGGCGTCTTCTACCTGATGACGCCGCTGCTCGGCTTCGGCGCCGCGGCCCTGGTCGGACGGGACGAGATCGTCGCCCAGGACCCGTCGGGCAACACCGCCGTCCCGCAGCTCGCGCACGCCGTCGGCGAACACCTCGCCGGGCACGTCGGCGGCGACGTGCTGCTCGCGTTCGTCGGCGCGGTGGCGTTCGCGACGATCCTCGCCGTCGTGTCGGGGCTCGTGCTGGCGTCGTCGACGTCGCTGGCGCACGACTACTTCGGGCAGGTGCTGATGCTCGGCCGTCCGCGCGAGTCGCAGGAGGTCGCGGTCGCGCGGTTCGCGGCGTTCCTCGTCGGCGCGCTGGCGATCGTCCTCGCGGTCGTCGCGCGGAACCTCAACGTGGCGTTCCTGGTGGCGCTGGCGTTCTCGATGGCGGCCGCGGCCAACCTCCCGGCCATCGTGCTGACGCTGTTCTGGCGCCGTTTCAACTCCGCCGGGGTCGTCGCGGGCATCTACGGCGGGCTGATCAGCTCGCTGGTGCTGGTGCTGTTCTCACCGGTCGTGTCCGGGAAGACGGACCCGGCGACGGGGGAGAGCCTGTCGCTGTTCCCGGCGGGCGTCGACTTCCACCTGTTCCCTCTGGAGAACCCCGGCATCGTTTCGATCCCGGTCGGGTTCGCGTGCGCGGTCGCCGGGACCCTTTTCGGACGCGAGAAAGCCGACCGGGAACGCTACGACGATCTTTCCGTGCGGGCGCTCACGGGGGCGGGCGCGCCCTGACGTCGTGTTGTTACGGAGCGTGAGAACCATGCTGTCCAGGAGCGTGCCCTAATGTGCCGAGTGCCCCGGCCGGGACCGGTTTCGCGTGGCACAATGTCAACCCGTCGTGGAGCGTGGCAATCTGCCGGGAGGGAGGTGCGGCGGCGTGTCCGAACCCGGTCGACGCCGTCCGTTTCGCGTCCGGCAGGCGCCTGCCCGGGTGACGGCGGCGCTCTCCGTGCTCGCGCTCGGCGCCGCGGTGGCCGTGCCCGTGACGACCGCCCCCGGCGGAGCGGCGGCGATCGTCCGCGGCGCTCCGGCCGGATCGCCCGCAGGTACTCCCGCAGGTACTCCCGCAGGTACTCCCGCCGGCGCTCCTGCTGGAGCGCCTGTTGGTGCGGCGGCCGACCAGATCCGCGCCCGTGAATGGCACCTGGACGTGCTGCGCGCCGAGAAGGCGTGGAAGTACTCCCGAGGACGCGGCGTCACCGTCGCCGTCCTCGACACCGGCGTCGACAAGCGGCACCCCGACCTCACCGGACGCGTCGTCAACGGCCCCGACCTCACCGGCGGCGTGCGACGCCCCGGCACCCGCTACTGGGGCCTACACGGGACGTCGATGGCGAGCATCGTCTCCGGCCACGGCCACGGTCCTGGGCTGTCGCAGGGGATGATGGGCGTCGCGCCGCAGAGCAGCGTGCTGTCCGTCCGCGTCACGCTGGAGAACGACGACCCGCTGCGCCGCGACGACGGCCAGCAGTCGGGCGGCGCCGACCGCGACGCCGTCGCCCAGGGCATCCGCTACGCCGTCGACCACGGCGCCGACATCATCAACATGTCCCTCGGCGGCGGACGGCAGTACTACAACGGCACCGCGTCGCAGGAAAGCGCGATCAAGTACGCGCTCGGCAAGGGCGTCATCCTGATCGCGTCGGCGGGCAACGACGGCTCCACCGCCAACCGCAAGAACTTCCCCGCCGCGTATCCCGGGGTGATCGCGGTCGGCGCGCTCGACCGCAAGCTGCGCCTCTGGAAGGACAGCAACCGCCGGTCCCACGCCGCCCTCTGCGCGCCCGGCGTCGACATCGTCAGCGCCGACGCCAGCAACGGCTACGTCGTCGGGACGGGCACCAGCGCCTCCTCGGCCATGGTCGCCGGTGTCGCCGCGCTCGTCCGGTCCCGGTACCCGAAGCTGAGCCCCGCCGAGGTGCGGCAGGCCCTGCTCCAGGGGTCACCGGCGCGCCCCGGCCACCCGACCGGGTCGCCCACCTGCCGCGGGACGGTCGACGCCGTCCGCACGCTCGTCGCCGCACACAAGATCAACAAGACGTCCAGCGGGCCGCTGGAGACGCCGCCCGCGACCCCGGCCCCGAAGCCGGTGGCGGACGCGTCCGGTGAGCGCTCGGGGCTGCTGCTCCCGCTCGTCCTCGGCGGTGGCGGGCTGCTGGTCGTCCTCGGGCTGGTGCTCGGCTGGCGGCAGCGGCGGCGCCCGGAGGACGACGGCCCCGACACCGACGCCGTGCCCGACTACGGGC
>JBOHBY010000553.1:0-3098 GCA_050698635.1 Spirillospora sp. | reverse complement strand
ACCCAGCTCGGCG
Source organism: Spirillospora sp. (assembly GCA_050698635.1). GTDB lineage: Bacteria > Actinomycetota > Actinomycetes > Streptosporangiales > Streptosporangiaceae > Spirillospora. Next base: position 3,085 of record JBOHBY010000553.1, on the reverse strand, counting down.
CCGGACTGCCGTTGACCGACTACGGCGCCCCGCAGCTGCTCAGCGGGCACGCGGCGCTGCTGCTGGCGGCGGTCCTCGGCTACCTGGGCGTGGTCGGCCGCGCGGCGATCTTCGTCGGCGCGGCGACCGTGGGCCTGCTCGGCGCGCTGGCCTCATGGGCGGTGACCACGGACGCGGTCGACGCCACCGGCGCCGCCGCGGTAGTCGCCGGCCTGGTGATGGTCTTCTCACCGCTGTTCACACCGGTGGCGGCGCGGCTCGGACGGCTCCCGCTGCCGGTCCTGCCCCGCACGGCGGCCGACCTGGTGCGCGACGACCCGCAGCCGCCCCGCAGGGCGGTGTACGCGGCGGTCCTCCGCACGGACGCCCTCCTCACCGGCCTGGTGGGCGGCGGGGCGCTCGCCGCGATCGTCGCGGAGCTGACGATGCTCCGTGGTTCCAGCCTGTCGGTGACGATCCTGCTGGCACTGCTGGCACTGGGGTTCGGCGTACGGGCACGGCTCTACCCGGCGATCCGGCAGCGAGTGCCGTTGCAAGCGGCCGGGCTGCTCGCCGCCGTCTGCCTGGCCCTGGGCCCGCTGATGTCCAACGAGGATGACCTACTGGTCATCGCCGTCCCTTTGCTAGCCGTGGCCGCCGCCGCAGGCGTGGCCGCGGGCCTGGTGTACGCGCGCCGTCCGCCGGGCCCCGTCCTCGGCCGCTACTCCCAGCTCTTCGAAGCGGTGCTGGTGCTGGCCTGCGTCCCGGTCGTCTGCGCGGTGCTCGGCCTGTACGGGCTCGTCCGCGGGCTGGAGGGCTGAACCGGTGGCGACCAAGCGCGACCAGCTCCAGGCGTACCGGTTCATCGGCCAGCGGGTCTCGTCCGCGCTGGTGAGCCGGGAGACCGACCCCGAGCAGCCCCCGTTCCGCCGGGTCACCAACGCGGCCATCGGCGGCCTGGTGATCGCCGCGATCGCGCTGCTGGTGATGTACGTGTACGGCATCGTCTCGCCGGGCGGCAACACGTCCTGGCGGGACGGCAGGTCGGTGATCGTGGTCAAGGAGACGGGCACCCGCTACGTCTACCTCAACGGCCGCCTGCACCCCGTGCACAACTACACCTCGGCCCTACTCGCACTGGGCGACAACGCCAAGACCCTCTCGATCTCCCGGAAGTCGCTGGTCGGCGTGACCCGCGGCCCGGCCATCGGCATCCCCGACGCCCCCGACGCCCTCCCCGACCCGGACGACCTGCTCCGCACGGCCTGGACGCTCTGCTCCCGTCCCACCGAAGCATCGTCCGGCGCCGCCACCGAGGACTCCACGCTCCTGGTCGGCACAGAACCCACCGACGGCCAGCCCCTGGGCGACCAGGCACTTCTCCTAGAGGTCCCCGCCAGCGGAGACCACCACCTGGTCTGGCGCGGCTACCGCCACCGCATCGACGAACGAGACACGGTCGACGTGGGCCTGGCCCTCGACGTCGAACGCCCCGTCCGGGTCGACCCCGCCGTGGTCGACATCCTCCCCGCCGGCGACGAAATCGCCCCGATCAAGATGCCGGACGCAGGCACCCCCTCAACCGCCGTACCGCGCATGCCGAAACTACGCACCGGCCAGGTCCTGGTAGTACACGCAAGCAACCGCACCCAACACTTCATCGCCGAGCCAGACCGGCTGCGCCGCATCTCGGAGCTCCAGTACGAGATCCAGCTCGCCTACAAGGGCAACGCCAAGGCCTACAACAACGGCGAACCCAAGGGCGTGGAACTGGGCCTGGTCGCCCTGTCCGAAGCCGCCCAGCGAGCCGCCCCCACACCGTCCCGCGGCGCCGCCCCATCCAGCCTTCCCACGATCGCCAACACGGGCCGCGACCCCGCCACCGTCTGCGCCACCTTCGACTCCGGCTCGATGGTCCCCCGCCTCCGCCTGGACGCCCACCTCCCCAACAAACCAACGACCTCAACCCCAGGCCGCACACCCAACGGCCTCCCCGTAGCGGACCACGTATACGTCCCCCCAGGCCAAGCAGCCCTGACCCAAGTAATGCCGAGCGGCACAGCCCCCACAGGCACCCTCCTCCTTGTCACCGACCAGGGCCGAGCCCATCCCCTCGCGAGCCGCGAGGTCCTCGGAATCCTCGGCTACTCCCGGGTCGATCCGGTCCTTCTCCCCGCCGGCCTGGTCGCCCGTGTCCCGCAGGGCAGCGCCCTGGCCCCCGCCGCCGGCCGCTCCACCTGACCCCCGAGACCCAGGAGCGCTGAGCGTTGACGTCCGTCGCCGAGCCGGAGCACGAGTTGTGGCAGCAGGTGAAGGCGCGGGGACCGCAGTGGCCGCAGCCGGACGAGGCAGGGCTCCAAACCCTCGCCCAGTCCTGGCGTGACGCCGCCACCGATTTCGGCACGACCCGCGACTACGACACGAGCGGGCTGAACGGCCCCTGGGCCGATCCCATAGGCGGGCAGTTCGCCGCGCGCGTACAGAGAACCACCGCACGCTCGGGTGAGGTGGTCACCGGCATGGAAGCCGTGGCCGAACGTACCCGCGCCTTCGCGGACGAGATCCAGCGCCTCAAGAACAAAATCGTCGAGACCGTCAACGGGTCGATCGCGATCTACGATTGGGCGGTCTCTCGAGGGTTGGGCTTCCTGCAGGAGCGGACCATCGATATGGTCGCGGAGCAGATCAGGTGGCTCATTCAAGAGGCGATCGCGCACATATCCGCGTACGGCACGGCGATGGGCACCGCCCTTGATATCACCCGGGAGGCGCAGGGGGTCGCGAAGGGCGTTGTCGATTATGCGGTCGAGTCCGTCCGGGGAATGTTCACTCTCCCCTCCATCGACGACCTCATAGCGACCGTCGAGGAGTTCAAGAGGGATCCGTGGGACGCGCTCTGGGCGATCGTCGAGGACTCCTACGCCCCGATCGTCGACGACCTGAACGCCGGCAACGTGGGCGAGGCGATCGGCCGCGGACTCGCCCTCGGCTTCGATCTTCTGCGTCCCGATGGCTGGGCCAGAAGAACCACCAAAGCCATGGACGCGTTGCGGCGCAGGAGAGAACAAAATGCCCCCCCTCCGCCGGCCCCTGCCCCCGCCTCGGC
>JBOHBY010000552.1:0-4042 GCA_050698635.1 Spirillospora sp. | reverse complement strand
GCACCGTCCGCGAGGTGCCGCCGCGTGCGGGACGGCGCCCGCGTTCGGCGCGACGCCGTCCAGGCCGACACGGCCGCCAGGCCCATCAGCACCGGGATCGCCGGGAGCGCGCTCATCTTGGTGGCGAGGGCCGCGCCGAGCGCCGCCCCGGCGAGCGGGACGTACAGCCGCGGACGCTCCCGCGCCCGCCACAGCAGCCACACCGACGTCAGCAGGAACCCGGCCATGGGGACGTCGAGGGTGGCCAGCGACCCGTGCGCGATGACGTCGGGGGAGAAGGCGTACAGGGTCAGCGCCGTGAGCCCGCCGACGGGGCCGGTGAGGTCGCGCGCGAACGCGAACAGGACGACCCCGAACAGCAGCGTCAGCACGATCACCGGCAGCCGCGCCGCCAGCAGCAGCCGCCGCGCGTCGTTGCCCCAGTCGTAGAGAAGGTGCCGTCCGGCGGCGTACTGGTCGCCGGTGAAGGAGGCGTTCACGCGCTCCCCGGCGAGCACCGGCCCGGCCCCGATGATCAGCTTGCCGAGCGGCGGATGCTCGGCGTTGTACCGCAGCTCATGCTCCTTGAGGTAGAGCATGCCCGACGCCGCGTACACCGGCTCGTCGGTCGTCGGGCTCTGCTCCACCGCCGTGAAGATCATCACGGCGGCCATCTGGGCGAGCAGCGCCGCCACGGTGAGCGCGACCAGCAGGCTGCGGCGCCGTCGCAGCGCCGCCCGGAACCGGTGGGCGGGCGCGTCGCCGGGAGAGGCGGACGGCCGTCCCGGCTCGGCGGACAGTGAGGTCATCCCACCCCCTTCGTCTCGCCTGTCTTCGCAGGTCACGGGCGCTGTCAGACCGCAACGTAGCCGATCGTCACGGGGTGGCCCGAGACGGTGGACGGCGTCGGCGTGTCCGGTCATGCCGCGCCCCGGGGGTCAGCCGCCGAACGCGGTCAGGAACCGGTCGCGGAAGTCGTTCATCGGCCAGACCGGGCTGTCGTGCGCCGGACGGAGACCGTCCTGCCAGCCCCAGCCGGACACCCTGTCGAGGACGCCCGTGTCCTTGGCGACGATCGTGATCGGCACGTCGCGTCCGGCGTCCGGGCCTGTGATGAGCGGCGCGGGCTCGTGGTCGCCGAGGAACACCAGCACGAGATCGTCGTCGCCGTAGGTCTCCACGTACGAGACGAGCGTGTTCAGCGTGTACTCGATCGACCTGCGGTACTCGGCGCGGACGCGTCCCCGGGACGGCCACGGCGCGTCGTAGCCCTTGCCCACGCCGTTGAACACCGAGCCGTCGCCGACCCGGTCCCAGCCGACGAGCTCAGGGATGGACGCCCACGGCGCGTGGCTCGACACGAGTGCCGTCTCCGCCATCACCGGGCCCCGTCCCGTCCGGTCGAGCTCGGTGCGCTGCAAGGCGGACAGCGTGTACTGGTCGGGCATCGTGGCGAAGCTGAAACGCGGCCCCCGGTAGCCGAGGTTGCGGTTGTCGTAGACCTTGTCGTAGCCGAAGAACGACCCTTCCGGCCACGCCCGCGTGATCGCGGGCATGAGCGCGACCGTCCGGGACCCCGCGCGGCGGAACGCCTGGTTGAGCGTGAACCGGTCGCTGTGGACGAGCGTGCTGTACCGCTGCGGGTTGTCGACCCGCAGCCCCGACAGCAGCGTCGCGTGCGCCAGCCAGCTCCCGCCGCCCGCCGTCGGCGAGGTGAGCCAGCCGCTGCGCGCGGAGTATCCGGCGTCGCGGAGCCGCCGCGTCCCCGCGTCCAGCAGCGCGCCGATCTGCGGCGCGTACTGCGGGTTCTCCACGGCCGAACGCCCGTAGCTCTCCACGTACGCCAGCACGACGTCCTTGCCGCGCAGGCCCGTCAGCAGCCGGTCACCGGGAACGTCGCGGAACGCGTCGACCGAGGCCGCCTTGGCGAACTCCTCCTTGTCGTTCAGGCTGTCGCGGACCTGCCGGGCGTGGTCATAGGCCAGGACGGCGTCGCTCCGAGCCGCGACCGGCACGCCGTCAACGAACCCCACCCCGAGCGCCGCGCACACCACCCAGGACACCCCGAGCACCGCCGCCGCCCCCGCCGCCGTCCTGTCATGCCGGACGGCGACACGGCTGAGCCGCAGCGCCGCCATCGCCATGAGCACGACGACCCCGACGACCAGCGCGACGACCACGACCACGGCGCCGATCGCCCCGGCCCGTCCGGCCGACTCCTCGACGAACTCCACGGCCGGGCGCAGCAGCGGCCAGTCGAGCACCAGGTCGAACGGCCGGACCAGGACCGCGTCGAACCCGATGTCCATGACCTTGACGACGGTCAGCACCCCCAGCAGCGCCCCCGTCGACAACGCCACATACCGCCGCGCCCGCTCCGGCACGACCAGGACCAGGACGACCCCCACGATTCCCTCGACCGGGACCCGCACGAGCGCCGCCGGGGTCAGGCGGGCGTACTCGTCCGGCAGCACAAGCGCGACCAGCACGAAAAGAAACGCCGAAACGCTCAAGCCCCGCGCAACGCCCCGCCGCCAACGCCCCCGCCCGCGCCCGCCCGGCCCGTCCTCCGGCTCGTCCTCCCGCTCGTCCTCCCGCTCGTCCTCCGGCTCGTCCTCCGGCGCGGTCGCCGCTTCGGCCTCGACGTCTTCGTCTTCGTCCCGCTCCACGCGGCTCTCGGTGGTCAGCGCGTCCTCCCCAACTCGGTGTCCGGTCGCGACACCAACAGCACGTCGCCCACACGGCCGAAGGTTCAACGCTGCCACCCCGCGCCGTGCCGGGCCATCACCCTCTCACCGGGGGACGAAGATTTTCCGGGCGGATGTCGAGAACGCGGGCACGGCTCCGATTAGGTGGTGAGCGGCGCCGGGAGGGCGCCCGAACCGGAGGAACCGACATGAGCAAGGTCACCTGCGACATCACGATCTCCGTGGACGGCTTCGCCGCCGGCCCGAACCAGCGCGTGGACGAGCCGCTCGGCGACCGCGGCGAGCTGCTGCACCGCTGGATGTTCGAGGAGGCCGAGGCCAACGCCGAGGTCATCGAGCGCGTCGTGGACGCGGGCGCGTTCGTCATGGGCCGCAACATGTTCACCGCCGGACGCGGCGACTGGGATCTGGAGTGGAACGGCTACTGGGGCGAGGAGCCGCCGTACCACGCGCCGGTCTTCGTCCTGACCCACCACTCGCGCGAGCCGGTGCCGATGAAGGGCGGCACGACGTTCAACTTCGTCACCGGCGGGATCGAGGCGGCGCTGGCCCGCGCGCGGGAGGCGGCGGGCGACCGGGACGTCGCGATCTGCGGCGGCGCCCAGACCGTTGACCAGTACCTGGCGGCGGGCCTGATCGACGAGCTCCGCCTGCACATCGCGCCGATGGTCCTCGGCGCGGGCGCGCGGCTGTTCGAGGGGGCCGGCGACATCGGCCTCGAACAGGTATCCGTGTCGGGTACCGACCTCGTCACGCACGTCACCTACCGTGCGTCCGCGCCGCGCGGATGACGTTCAGGAGATGCGCGACCTCGGCCGCGACGGCGTCCCGGCCCGCGGCGAGGTAGCGCCGCGGGTCCACCAGGTCGGGGTCGGCGGCGAGCCGCCCCCGCACCGCCGCGGTGTAGGCCTCGTTCAGCCGCGTCGCGATGTTGATCTTCGTCATGCCGTGCCCGACGGCGGCGGCCAGCGCGCCGTCGGGCACACCGGACGAGCCGTGCAGCACCAGCGGGACCGGCACCGCCGCCCGCAGCCGCGCGATCAGCGGCAGGTCCAGGACGGTGTCGCGCGTCCGCATCGCGTGGGACGTGCCGACCGCGACCGCCAGCGCGTCCACCCCGGTCGCGGCGACGTACCCGGCCGCCTCGCCGGGGTCGGTACGGGCGTGCGGGGCGTGGACGCCGTCCTTGCCGCCGACCTCCCCGAGCTCCGCCTCCACCCAGACGCCCTCGGCGTGGCAGCGGGCGGTCACCTTCGCCGTACTCGCCACGTTCGCGTCATGGCCGAGCAGGGACGCGTCGAACATCACCGACCCGAACCCGAGCGCGACGGCCTCGCGGACGAGGTCCTCGGACG
>JBOHBY010000551.1:0-2515 GCA_050698635.1 Spirillospora sp. | reverse complement strand
GGGCGGCGGGGGCATGCGCCGGTGCGGCACGTCCTGCCGTGGTGGGGAGGGCGGAGGCGGGGGCGGTGTGCGCGGGCGGCCGTCGGCAGCCGAGTCCCAGGGGTCGTCCCAGGGGTCGTCGACCTCGGGTTCCTCGTTGACGTCGGGTTCGTCGCGGTAGGCGTCGTAGCTCGCGCGGCGCTTGGTGAGGATGTCGCGGGCGGCGTTGAGGAGCCGGGTGCGCTCGGCGCCCTCCGCCTTGCCGTCCGCCTGCTGGATCCGGTCGGGGTGGTGCGCGCGGACCCCGGCGAGATGGGCCCGCCTGATCTCCTCGGCGGACGCGTCAGGGGCGACTCCCAGCAGCTCGTAGGCGTCGTGCCCGTCCAGCTCGGTGAACTCCCGCCGCATCGCCTACCTGCCGATCCGCCGCTCCACTGACGCCCGGTAGCACGTGAGCGACCAGTGGGCGGACGCGGCGTCGTGGCCCACGGGCACGTCCTTGGTCCCGGTCGCGAACGTCACGTTCCGCGCCCCGGCGAGGTAGATGAGGAAGGCGTTCAGGCGGTGCTCGAATCCCTGGTACCACCAGTCGTGCCGCAGTGGCCGCCGCTGACCGGTGAACGGTGCCTGTAAGAGTTCCTGCGCACGTGGCGGAAGGTTCCCGAGGACGCCTTTTATCCCTGTGGAAAGTCCGATGTCCGCGGTGGCCGGGGCGGCATTCTGATTGGGGGTGGAAGACGTGGCGCGGGGCGGCGGACGGTGGTCGATCACGACGTGGCGCAGCGACCCGGGCGTGAACAGGTAAGCGGAGATCGCGTAGACCGGACGGTGCTCGGTGTTGATCCTCGGCTCCGCCACGGCGAGCCCGGCCTCGCCGACGACCACGCCGCGGGGGCGGCCGTCGGGGCTGGACGCTTCGGGGAACGCGTACCACTCGATCGTGTCACCGGCGAGCTCGTTCAGCCTGGCCCGGGTCCGTGACCCGATGGATTCCCAGAGCTCCTCGCGCGCGGTGCCGCCGAACGGCAATTCACCGGCCTGGTGGAGGGGAATCGACGCCGCGCCGGGCCGGGCGACTTCGCCGCCGCGCCGCGCCGCCGGACGACCGGAACCAGACGGCTCCACCGGAAAGGACGAACCCACGGGCCGCTCCCTTGACCGCTCATTGACCCTTCCGCATAACGCTAGTCGCTGAACGGGCCGTCAGGCGGCTCGGTGATAAAGGTCGTCGAGGTGGGCGGAAACGGCGGCGCGCATTCGTTCCGGGGTGGTGGTGCGGGGGTGGAGGGCGGCGTGGACGGCCAGTCCGTCGATCAGGGCGTGGAGGCGGTCGGCTTCCAACTCCGTGTCCGATTCCGGGGCGAGGGAGCGGACCAGGGCGAGGCAGCCGGAACGCAGGGTGGTGTGGGCCTCCTCGCAGAGGGCGCGAAGTTCGGGGTCGACGAGCGCGCGGGCGGTGAAGGCGAGCCAGACGTGGTTCTCGGCGGCGCGGTCGGCGTCCATGGGGAGGAGCTCGGTCAGCACGCGGACGGCGCGGGCGCGGGGGTCGCCGTCTGTTGCGGGGACGGCTGCGATGCGCTGTTCGATCCGTTCTATGACGGTGCGGAGTGTGAACGCCAGGAGTTCGGGCTGCGTGGCGAAGTAGTGGCGTAGCGAGCCGGTCGACAGGCCCGCCTCGCGGGCGACGTTGCGGACCGACGCCCTGTCCAGGCCGTCCCGCCGGACCACTCGCCACACCGCCGCGACCACGTCCTGCCGGCGCCTGGCCGGATCCACCACCTTTGGCATGGGACTTTTATAGCACAGCTGTGTTATCTTCGATCGTAGTGACACAGTCGTGCTAAAAAGGAGAGGGTCATGAAACGTGCGGTCGTCGTCATCGTCACCGCCGCGCCGTTGCTGCTCACGGGGGCCGGGCTCGCGGCTGCCGCGGGGCTCCAGGCATCGTCCGGCGGCTCGTTCGCCACCCCGGAGCAGCGCTTCGGCACGTCGGCCGTGGCGCTGAAGACCGATGAGATCGAGGTGGGGTCCGAGACGGCTCGGGCCGGGAACCCCATGCCTGATGTCGGGGAGCTCGCCGAGGTCAAGATCGTGGTTCGGGCGGTCGATCCGGGCGTTCCGCTGTTCGTGGGGATCGGGCCGAAGGAGCAGGTCGAGGGGTATCTGCGCGGGGTGTCGCGGGACGAGTTCGTGTCCGCCGAGCTCAGCCCGTTCAAGCCGGTGTTCCAGCGCCTGCCGGGCGCCGACAGGGCCGTCGCGCCGCCTTCTGGGCAGCGGTTCTGGGTGGCGAGCTCGGCGGGGACCGGGGCGCGCACCGTCAAGTGGAACAAGACCGGCGGCGCCTGGTCCGTGGTCGTGATGCGGATGGACGGCCGCGCCGGAGTGGACGCGCGCGCCTCGATCGGGCTGCGCTTCGGGTTCCTGCTCCCGGGCGCGATCGTCGCGCTGGCGGCGGGGACCGTGCCGATCGGGTGGGCGCTGGTGGCGCGGCGGCGGCGTGGTTGAACCGGAGGCATGCCGCTACCCGGGCCAAGGG
>JBOHBY010000550.1:0-1773 GCA_050698635.1 Spirillospora sp. | reverse complement strand
GTGCCGCACGCCGGGCTGGACGACGTCGTCCGCGCCGCGCGGCTGGCGAACGTCCACGACCGGATCCTTGAGCTGCCGCGCGGCTACGACACGGTGCTCGGCGACGAGGCCGGGCTGTCGGGCGGCGAGGCGCAGCGGATCTCGATCGCCCGCGCGCTGCTCGCGGACGCGCCCGTCCTGGTGCTCGACGAGGCGACCGCGTTCGCCGACCCGCAGACCGAGCAGGCCGTGCGGCACGCCCTCGCGACCCTGGACGGCGACCGGACCATCCTGGTCATCGCCCACCGCCTGGAGACGATCGCCGACGCCGACACCGTCGTGATGCTGGACGACGGCTCGATCGCCGAACGCGGCACGCCAGCCGAACTACTGGCCCAGGACGGAAGGTTCGCGGCCTTCTGGCAAATCCACCGATCCGCCGTCGCCACCGGAATCGAGGACGTGTCCCGATGATTTCCATGCTGCTCCGCGTCCTGGGAAACCAGTACGCCCGGCCGGTACGCCGCGCCGTGGCCCTCATGACGGCGGCCGCAATCCTGGAAGGCCTGTCCTACGCGCTACTGGTTCCAGTTCTCCAAAAACTGTTCGGAAACACACCCGAAGACGCCTGGCCATGGCTCATCGCGTTCGGAACGGCCGTCGCGGTCTACGCCGTACTGCGCTATGCCAGCGACCTGTCCGGCTTCCGCGCCGGGACGACCCTGCTGCGTGGCATGTACCACCGGCTCGGCGACCATCTGGCCAGGCTGCCCCTCGGCTGGTACGGCGCGGGGCGTGTCGGGCAGGTGTCCGTCCTGGCCAGCCGTGGTGTGCTGGAGGCGATGGGCGTGATCGCGCATCTGCTGGCGCCGTACATCTCCGCCTCAGTCACGCCTCTGACGATCGTCGTCGTGATGCTCGCCTTCAACTGGCAGCTCGGTTTGGCCGCGCTGGTCGCCGTCCCGCTCGTCGCGGCCATCCAGTTCTGGACGGGACGCTCCATGACCACCGCCGACGCCGAACGCGCCGAACGCGACCACGAGGCCACCGGACGCGTCATCGAATTCCTCCAGGCCCAGCCGGTACTGCGCGCCGGTGGCCGCACCACAGAACGCTTCGAGCTGCTCGACGACTCGCTCCGCGAACTCCAGCGCGCGTCCCGCCGGACCGTGCTGTCGGCGCTGCCCGGCGTGGTGGGCCTGACGCTCACGGTGCAGGCGGTCTTCACCGTCCTGCTGACCCTGGGCGCCTACCTCGCGCTCGACGGGAACATCGGCACAGCCGAGGTCCTGGCGATTCTCGTCCTGGCCGCCCGCTGCGCCGACCCGCTGCTGTCCCTCTCCGACGTCGCCGGGAAACTCCGCCTCGCCCGCGCCGAGCTGGCCAGGCTCGACGCCGTGCTGAGCACCGACCCGCTGCCCGAACCCGCCGAGCCGATCCGTCCGGAACGCCACGACCTGGAATTCGACTCCGTGACCTTCCAGCACGGCGACCGCACCGTCATCGACGACGTGACGCTCTCACTTCCCCAAGGCGCACGCCTCGCCGTAGTCGGACCCTCCGGCGCCGGCAAAAGCACCCTCCTGCAACTCCTAGCCCGCTTCTACGACGTCGACAATGGCGCAGTTCGCATAGGAGGGGTCGACGTCCGCTCCATCGACACCAACGTTCTGATGGAGCAGATCGCCATCGTCTTTCAGGACGTCTACCTTTTCGACGGCACGATCGAGGAGAACGTGCGCCTCGGCCGTCCCGACGCGGGCGACGCCGAAGTCCGGGAGGCGGCGACCGCGG
>JBOHBY010000549.1:0-5031 GCA_050698635.1 Spirillospora sp. | reverse complement strand
CGCCAACTGGGCCGACTACGGACGGTCGAACCAGGACAACTCAATGGTGAACGACGGCAACACCCACGCGGTACGGATCTTTGACTTCACCAACTACAACAAGGCGGGCCGGTGGATGTGCATCGCTCGCGGGATCGGCTTCAAGAAGTATCCGGCACCGTACGCCGCCAACATCACCAGTTCCAACAACTGGTACGGCAGTGACAACGGAAACTGCAAGGGCGCCTGACGGCCCCCGATGAGTGGTTGAAGTGGGCGTCCCGCCGGGAAACGGCGGGCCGCCCTCTTCCCGTCCCGAAGGAGATCACGCCAGTGAATCCGACTACCCGACGGCGGCTGGTGGCCACCCTCGGTGTGCCCGCCGCCCTCGGTGCGCTGGCGGCGGGGTGTGGCGGCGAGAGCGGTACGTCCGGCAGGACACCGCCCGTCGCGATCAGCACGGCGGCGTCCCAACCTGCGACGGTTCGGGTCGGGGTGCCGGACGCGGAACGGCGCCAGCTCACGCTCGCCGAAGAGAAACTGATCCAGCAGTGCATGAAACAGGCGGGCTTCACCTACACGTTCACACCGCCGAAGGAAACGGGCCCTCAGCAGGCATGGCAGCGCACGGACGATGTCACCGGCGCACGCCAGAACGGATACGGAATTCTCCAGGCCCTTCGCGACGCAAAGGCGGCTGAGGGCGATCCGCATGGCAGGCCCGACGACCCGGGTTCGGTGAACAACGGCGGGGCGCAGCCGCCATCACGAAACGACAACCCCGACACCGCGAACCTGAGCTCCGCGGACAAACGCCGCTACCAGAACACCCTTATGGGGACGCGTCGCGAAGAAGTCCTGACGTGGGGCGGCGGAGTGCTGACGCTCCCCGTAGACGGCTGCCTGGCCGGGGCCCGTAAACGGCTTTACGGCGACATCAAACAATACGCGGCGGTCTCCAGCCTGGCCGACAACCTGGAGGGCACGGCCGTCGGCGACGCCGCCGAGAACACGCGGCTCGACGGACCCGAGCGGCGCTGGTCGCAATGCATGGGCGGCAAGGGATATCGGTTCTCCACCAAAGAGCAGGCGCACGAGGCCGCGGCGAACCTCTACGACCCGGCCCGGCTGCCGTCCCGTCCATATCGGAAAGAGATCGAACAGGCCGTCGCCGATGCCGAATGCGACAAACAGGCCGGATACTCGGCGCTGAAACAGCAACTGTACGACCAGGCTCTGAAGGACCTGACAAAGAAACACGAACGGGACCTGCTCGCCTACAGCGAGATGCAGCGCAAAGCGCTGAAGGTCGCCGCCGAGGTGCTCACATGACGAAGACCGAAACGATTCGCGCGCCCGGCCGGAAACTCCGGCGCGGATGACCGGGTCTGTCGTACGGCGCGTCCGGTCGGTGGCGTGGCTGCTGGCGGTCGTGCTGGTCGCCGCCGCCGCGTGGTGGGCGGGCACGCAGACCACCTCGCCCCGGCAGAAGGCCGCCGAGGCGTCCCCGCCCCCGGCGTCCCGCCTCACCGCGCCGGTCGAGCGGCGGCGCCTCACCCGGTCGGTCACGGCGCGCGGCGTCGTCAGGGCCGGAGCGGAGACCGCCATCACGCCCGAACCGGCAGGTGGGGAGGGGTCGGGGGGCGAGAGTTCCGGTGGGGGTGGTTCGGGCGGCACCCGGCCCGTCGTCACGCGGCTCACCCTGAAGACCGGGCAGGCCGTCACCAGCGGCACCCGGCTGCTGGAGATCGGCGGCCGTCCCCTGCTGGCCTTTCCCGGAAAGATCCCCGTCTATCGGGATCTGACCCGGGACACGCGCGGCGACGACGTCGCGCAACTCCAGCGGGCCTTGCGGTCGCTGGGATACTCCCCCGGCGGCGACGCCACCGGAAAATTCGGGACGGGCACCGCGAGCGCCGTCAGCCGCTTCTACAAGGCGCGCGGATACGCGCCGCCCACCCGGCTCGTGGGAGGCGAAGGCCAAGAAAGCCCCGGCGGCACGGAGCCGCCCAAGTCGGAGCGGCAGGTGTATGTGCCCGCGTCCGAGATCGTTTTCGTGCGCTCGCTGCCCGCCAGGGTGACCGAGGTGAAGGTCAAGGTCGGCGACCGCGTGTCCGGTGAGGCGCTGCGGCTGGCCACCGGAAGCCCGTACGTGCGCGCCGAGTTGCAGGCGGGCGACAGCGATGTCCGCGCGACGGCACACGCCCAGATTCTCGCCGGCGGCCGGAGCATCGACGGCACCGTGACCAGCGTGCAAGACACCAAGGGCAGCGGCGGCGGGGACCAAGGCGGCGCCGAGGGCAATGAACAAGGCGGCCGCGTCGCGTTCGTCAAGCCGGAGGACGGTCTGCCGCATGACCTCGTCGGCGACCAGGTGACGGTGCGGATCTTCACGCTCGACACCGGCGGGAAGGTCCTCGCGGTGCCGCAGGCGGCGATCTGGACCCGCGCGGACGGCACCACCCACCTGGCGGTGGAGGCGCCCGGCGGCCGCAGCCGGGAGGTCGAGGTCACGACCGGCCGCACCGCCGACGGCTACACGGAACTGCGCGAAGCGGACGGGATACGCGAAGGCGATCAGGTCCTGCTCGGCCAGGGACAACGGTCATGACGTCGCCCGTTACCCACCCCACCGAACACATGCCCTCAGCGGCGATCGAGTTGGACGGGGTGTATCGCACCTACACCGGCGCGGCCGAACCGGTGCACGCGCTCAGACCGTGCACGCTGCGTGTGCCGCGCGGCGACTACGTGGCGGTCACCGGCCCGTCCGGGTCCGGCAAGTCGACGCTGCTGAACGTGCTGGGGCTGCTGGACGAGGCGTCCGGCGGCTCGTACCTGCTGGACGGGGACGAGGTCGTCGGGATGACGGAGGCACGGCGCACGGTCCTGCGCGGCCGTCATCTGGGGTTCGTGTTCCAGGCGTTCCACCTCCTGCCGTACCGCACCGCCGCGGAGAACGTGGAGCTGGCGATGCTGTACGCCGCCGTCCCCGCCCGGCGGCGCCGCGAACGCGCCCGTGACGTGCTGCGGCGCGTCGGTCTCGATCACCGCCTGGACGCCTACCCGCCGACCCTCTCCGGCGGGGAACGGCAGCGGGTGGCGATCGCCCGCGCCGTCGTGCACGAGCCGAAGGTGCTCCTCTGCGACGAGCCCACCGGACAACTGGACGTGGCGAATTCCCGGTCAGTGCTCGACCTCCTCGCGCGGCTCAACGAGGCAGGCCTGACGATCCTGGTGGTCACGCACGACTCGGCGGTGGCGGCACGAGCCGACCACCGCGTCACGATCACCGACGGGCACCTGACGGAGGAGGCCACGTGAGGCTCCGGAGCCGGCGGCGGCGGGGGAAGGGAGGCGCGCCGGAGTTCTCGGCGCTGCGCCCCCGCGACCTGGCCGCCGAGGCGCTTGTGTGGATCACCCGCCGCCGTGCCCGTTCGCTGCTGACGGCGCTCGGGACCCTGCTCGGCGTGGGCGCGTTCGTGGCGACGATCGGCATCACCACCACGGTGTCCGCGCAGGTGTCGGAGAAGTTCGACGCGCTCAGGGCGACCGAGGTCACCGCCCAGGTGGGCGGCGACGGCACCGTGCCCGACGACTACCGGAGCCGGCTGCTGCGCGTGAACGGGGTCGTCGAGGCGGGCAGGTTCTGGCGCGTCAACCAGGGCGCCGGAGTACCCGTCCACACCACACCCGCCCCGGCGCCGGTAGCCGCGGGCGCGGGCGAGGGGGCGGGGGCGGGCGGAGCGGCGGGGGCGCAGGAGCAGGACGCCGCCGAGCCGCTCCCGGTGATCGCCGCCGATCCGGCCGTGTTCGCCGCCGCGCGGGTGCACCTCGCCGCCGGACGGACGTTCGACACCGGCCACGACCGGCGCGGCGACGCGGTCGTGGTGCTCGGCTCGTCGGCTGCCCGCGGCCTGGGCGTGGACGCGGCCGACCTGGCGCGCCGCCCGGCGGTGTTCCTCGGCGGCCGCGCGTACACGGTGATCGGGATCGTCGACGCGGCGCAACGGTTCGGCGAGCTCACCGCGTCGCTGATCGTCCCGGGCAGCGGGATGCGGCACCTGACCGCCGCCGAGAGGACCGCGAACGTGCTGATCGTGACCCGGCTGGGGGCGGCGCAGGTCGTCGGCGCGCAGGTCCCGCTCGCGCTGCGCCCCGACGACCCGGGCGCGGTGACGGTGACCGTGCCGCCCGACCCGAGGACGCTCAGGCAGGGCGTCGAACGGGACCTGTCCATGCTGTTCCTGCTGCTGGCGGGCGTGTCGCTGGTGATCGGCACCGTCGGGATCGCCAACACGACCCTGGTGTCGGTGATGGAACGCGTCGGCGAGATCGGGCTGAGGCGGGCGCTCGGCGCGCAGCGCCGCCATATCGCCGCGCAGTTCCTCACCGAGTCGGCGGCGCTGGGCAGCCTCGGCGGGATACTCGGGGCGTCCCTGGCGGTGATCTGCGTCGTGGCGATCAGCGTGTCCCGGGGCTGGACCCCGGTGATGCAGCCCGCGCTGGTGCTCGCCGCGCCACTGATCGGCACCGTCACCGGCCTGGTCGCCGGCGCGTATCCGGCCTGGAAGGCGGCGGGCGTAACCCCGGTAACAGCCCTGAACCGCTGACCCGCACGCTGACGGCCTGGAGTTACGGTCGCAGGATCGTCTTGCCGGTGGTCGCGCGGGATTGGAGGGCGGCGTGGGCGTCGGCAGCGTCCGCGAGGGCGAACCGCTGGCCGATCACCGGGACGAGCCGCTTACCGTCGAGCGCTTCCAGGGCGTCGCGTTCCAGCGTCCGGACGCCGCCCGGACGCCGCAGGATGCGTGCGCCGACCGCAGCGGCGGCGCTGATCCCCCGGCCGAACAGGTCGGCGCTCGACAGCTCGGTCAGCGATCCGGACGCCGAGCCGAACATCACGAGCCTTCCGCCGACGTCGAGCAGTTCCAGCGCGTCCCGGCCGATCGCGCCGCCGACGCCGTCGAGCGCGAGCGTGACCGCCCCGTCCGCCAGTGCGTCGCGCACCAGGTCGGGCCAGCCCGGACGGTCATAGTCGACGGCGTAGTC